>JANMJZ010000128.1:0-5751 GCA_031371635.1 Sphingomonadales bacterium
CGGCGACCACCTGGCCGTGACGGCGACGATGCTGGCCGCGGACGAATCGTCGGAGTCACCTCAAGTCTCCGAGGCGACTGCCGATCTGTGACGTAACGAACGTCCACGGTTGGCTCCCCTCCGATCCCTGCCCCCCGGGTCGAAGGTGCGGAGCCACCGTGGGCGAATCGTCTGCGAGCCGATAGACACACACCGCCATGCGCCGCCGTACCGCCGTCCCTCTCGCTGTTGCTGCCGGCCTCGTCGCCGTCACGGCGGCGCGTCGACGGCGCGTCGCTCCCACGCCCGCCGCCATCGGGCTCGCCAGCCGAGCGGCGCGCAACGCCTCGGTCGCGGGCCTCGCGGCCCGCGTCGGCACGAGCTACGCCACGACGACGGCGCGCAAGGTGTTCGCCTCGGCCGAGCGCCGCGACGAGTTGGACCGCGAGCGCGAGATGCGCACGGCCACCGACATCGCGTCGACGCTCGGCGAGATGAAGGGCGCGCTGATGAAGATCGGGCAGATGGCCGCGTACCTCGACGAGGGCCTGCCCGAACCTCTGCGGGTGGCGCTGACGCAGCTCCAAGCGCACGCGCCGCCGATGGCGCCCGAGCTGGCCGCCGGCGTCATCGAGGCCGAGCTGGGCGCGCGGCCCGAGGCGCTGTTCGTCGAGTGGGATCCCACGCCGATCGCGGCCGCCTCGATCGGGCAGGTGCACAAGGCGCTGACCCACGACGGGCGCGAACTCGCCGTGAAGGTCCAGTATCCGGGCGTGCGTGAAAGCATCGACGCGGACGTCGACAATGTCGCCACTCTGCTGCGCCTTTCCGGCCTGCTGCCCAAGCCGATCGACATCACGCCGCTGCTGGCCGAGGCGAAGCGTCAGTTGCACGAGGAAGCGGATTATGTGCGCGAAGGCGAGCAGATGGCGCGCTTTGCAACATTGCTCGCCGACGCTCCGGAGTTTATCGTGCCCGTACTCGACCACGAGTTTTCGGGAGATCGGGTACTTTCCATGAGCTTCGTTGCCGGCACTTCGGTCGAAAGTCTCGCAGACGCCCCGCAGGAAGAGCGCGACCGCGTGATGACGAGCCTGATCGCGCTGGTATTGCGTGAGCTGTTCGAGTTCGGCCTGATGCAGACCGACCCGAATTTTGCCAATTTCCGCTATCAGCGCGACACCGGCAAGTTGGTCCTTCTCGATTTCGGCGCGGTGCGCGCGGTCCTGCCGGAGACGGCAAGTGGCTATCGTGCGCTGCTCATGGCGGGGCTCGACAACGACCGAGACCAGGCGCGCGCGGCGGCAGTCGGCGCGGGTTTCCTCAACGACCTGACTGCGACCCGGCATCGCGACTCGATCGATCGCATGATCGACGTCGTGATGACCGAGATGAACAAACCCGGCCCCTTCGATTTCGGCGACCGGGCCTTCGTCACGGTACTGCGCGACCAAGGGATCGACATCGCCGAGGACCGCGAGGCCTGGCACATTCCGCCCATCGACACGCTGTTCGTGCAGCGCAAGATCAGCGGGACGGCGCTGCTCGCCGCCCGGCTCAACGCCCGGGTCGATGTCCGCGCGATGGTAGAGGGGTATCGGCAGGGCTGAGCCGCGCAGTTCGCCTTTCGCGATAGCCCAACCGTCCCTATGTCGCCGTCATGGGCAAGCTTCTCGTACTCAACCCCGTCGACGACGTCGCCATCGCGGTTGGCGACCATGGCGTCATTGCATCGGGCCACAAGGTCGCGCGCCATGCCATCGATACGGATGCACCTGTGCGCCGCTACGGCCAGGTCATCGGATTCGCTCGCCAGCCGATCGCTGCGGGCGAGCATGTCCACAGTCACAATCTGGAATATCGGGCCTTTGCACGCGGCGAGGCGGTCGGCACTGGTTATTCGGCCACCAGTCCAGACGCCGACCCCGCGACCTTCGAAGGCTATCTCCGCCCCGACGGTCGCGTCGGCACCCGCAACTACATCGGCATCATTTCCTCGGTAAACTGTTCCGCCATGGTCTGCCGTGCGATCGCCGACCGGTTCCGCGACCGGCTCGGCGACTTCCCCAACATCGACGGCATCGTGCCGATCACCCATAGTTCGGGCTGCGGCATGGACACGGCAGGCGAAGGCATGGCGGTGTTGCGCCGAACCCTCTGCGGTTATGCGCGCCACCCGAATTTCGGCGGCGTGCTGCTGATCGGTCTTGGCTGCGAGGCGAACCAGATATCGGGCATGCTCGATGTCGAGGGACTGGAACCCGGGCCTCGCCTCAAGGCCATGATCATTCAGGACGAGGGCGGGACCGTCGCCACCGTCAAGCGGGGCGAGGAACTGATCGCCGAACTCCTTCCTGTCGTGAACGCCGACAATCGGCGCACGGTCAGCGCTGCCCACCTCACGGTCGGGCTGCAATGCGGCGGCTCGGACGGCTATTCCGGAATTACCGCTAATCCGGCGCTCGGCGCGGCGGTCGACCGGCTGGTCGCCCGGGGCGGCACGGCGCTGCTTTCCGAGACGCCAGAAATCTATGGCGCTGAACACCTGCTCACCGCGCGTGCCGCCTCTCCCGAAATCGCAGACAAACTCGCCGCCCGGATCGCCTGGTGGGAGGACTATGCTGCCCGTAACGGAGGCGAGCTCGACAACAACCCCTCGCCGGGAAACAAGGCTGGGGGGCTGACGACGATCCTCGAAAAGTCGCTGGGCGCTGTCGCCAAGGCTGGCAGCACTGGGTTGATGGATGTCGTCGGCTATGCCGAGCAAGTTCGCACCCATGGCCTAGTGTTCATGGATACGCCGGGCTACGATCCGGTCTCTGCGACCGGCCAGGTGGCGGGCGGGGCAAACCTGATCTGCTTCACCACGGGGCGCGGGTCGGTTTACGGCTGCAAGCCGACACCGTCGCTCAAGATCGCGACAAACAGCCGCATGTATGCCGCGATGGCCGACGACATGGATTTCAACGCAGGCGCTATCATCGATGGCGACCTGTCTGTCGACGATGCCGGAGAGGCGATCTTCCGGCTGATGCTGGCCACCGCATCGGGCGCGCCCAGCCGCAGCGAAGCGCATGGCTTCGGCGTCGACGAGTTCGTGCCCTGGCAACTCGGCGCCGTCATGTAGCTTCGTTGGGGTCGTCCGTGCGGCTCGACAACTTTGCGTCTTTCGTGGCACGGGTCCGTCGATGGATTTCACGGGACTGAAGCTGGGGCACGTCAACATCCGGGCAACGGTGCTCGAAGAGACGGTCGCATGGTACGAACGCACCCTCGGCCTGCGCCGCGGGCAAGCTGACACCAACCCGGACATAACCCAGAATCTTTGGCTGTTCGATGCAGCGGGCAATGCCTGCGTGCACGTCAATCAGCTCGTGGCAGGCGACGTCCGCGCCGCCCAGGGCCACGTCGATCATTTCGCCTTCGATGGGAATGACCGCGCCGCCATGGAGGCACATCTCGTCGCGATCGGCGAACATTATCAGACGGTTATTTATCCCGACGTGCACATGGTTCAACTCAACTTGCGCGATCCCAATGGGGTAAAGGTCGAACTGACGTTTCGCGGCGAGGCGCCACGTCACCCATAACGATAATCGATAGAGGAAGAAAAATGGCCGGACCACTGGCGGGCATCAGGATCGTTGAATTTGCCGGCATCGGCCCGGGGCCGTTCTGCGCGATGATGCTTGCCGACCATGGCGCAGAGGTGGTCCGTGTCGAGCGGCCCGGCGGCATGCTCGATCCACGCGACCCGCTGTCGCGCAATCGTACTTCCATCGCGCTCAACACCAAGACCGAAGAGGGCAGGGCAGTGGCCCGCGACCTGTGCCGCAGTGCCCATGGCCTGATCGAGGGCTATCGCCCCGGCGTGATGGAGCGGCTGGGCCTCGGCCCCGACGTGCTGCTCGCCGACAATCCGGGGCTCGTCTATGGCCGCATGACGGGATGGGGTCAGCACGGCACCTATGCCCACGCCGCCGGGCATGACATCAATTACATTGCGCTATCGGGCGTGCTGCATACGATCGGGCGTTCCGGAGAGCGCCCCGTGCCGCCGGTCAACTACGTCGGTGATTTCGGCGGGGGCGGGATGATGCTCGCCTTCGGAATGGTCGCCGCGCTGCTCGCCGTGAAGAGCGGCGCACCGGGGCAGGTGATCGACTGCGCGATGACCGATGGCTCGGCCCTGCTCGCAGGAATGAGCTGGCACCTGCTTGCAGCCGGCGCGAACACCGACATGCCGGGGACGAACATGCTCGACGGCGCCGCACACTTTTACGACACCTATGAATGTGCCGATGGCAAATGGATATCGATTGGGTCGATCGAGCCGCAATTCTATGCGCTGCTCCGCCACCATGCCGGTGTTGTCGACGACCCTGCTTTCGACGCGCAGCATGACCGTGCGGGCTGGCCGATGCTCAAGGCAAAGCTTGCCGCTATTTTTGCCTCCCGCACGCGCGACGAATGGGATGCAATCATGGCGGGGACGGACGTCTGCTTTGCGCCTGTGCTGTCGATGCGCGAGGCGGTGGTGCATCCCCATAACGTCGCACGCGCAACTTTTGCGCAAATCGGCGGGGCCACACAGCCAATGCCCGCGCCCCGCTATTCGGTGAGCACGACAGACACGCCCCGGCCCGCGCCTCGCGCCGGCGGCGATACCGAGGACGTGCTGCGGGGACTCGGCTACGGCGCCGACCGCATCGAAGCACTGAAGAGTGCGGGAGCACTTGGCTGAGGCGCGTTGAATCGGGCAGGGTGATGAGTTAGCACCGGTTGCAAGCGGCAACCTAAACCCGCGCCATCCGGAGAGCCTAACATGACCGATCTGCCTGCCACCAACACGACGATGCTGAGCCTGGTCACCGAAGGCGGCCAGCTCGAAGTTTCGCTCGCCGCGCTGCCGATGCCAGAGCCCAAGGATCATGAAGTTCTGGTTCGGGTGCAGGCAACGCCGATCAATCCGTCCGATCTCGGCTTGTTGTTCGGTGCTGCGGACATGAGCACCGCGCGCGCCTCTACCCGCGACGGCCTACCGCTCTTGACTGCGGACATCCCGGCGGCCGGCATGCGCGCGATGGCCGGGCGTCTGGGCGAAGCGATGCCGATCGGTAACGAAGGCTGCGGCGTGGTGGTAAAAGCCGGTGCCTCACCCGAGGCTCAGGCGCTGCTCGGCAAGACCGTCGCGATGCTCGGGGGGGCGATCTACGCGGAATATCGCGCGCTGCCCGTGCAGATGTGCATGGTCCTGCCCGACGGGACCGATCCGAGGGACGGTGCATCGTGCTTCGTCAATCCGCTGACTTCGCTCGCTTTTGCAGAGACGATGAAGATGGAAGGACATTCGGCCATCGTCCACACCGCGGCGGCGTCGAACCTGGGCCAGATGCTCGTCAAGATTTGCGCAAAAGACGGTATTCCGCTGGTTAACATCGTGAGGAGCCAAGCGCAGGCCGACCTGCTCACGGGGATCGGCGCAACTCATGTCGTCGATTCGACGAGCGAGAATTTCATGACCGAGCTGACCGAGGCGCTTGTCGAATCAGGCGCGACCATCGGCTTCGACGCGATCGGCGGGGGCAAGCTTGCGGGGCAAGTCCTAGCGTGCATGGAAGCGGCGGCGGTCAAGCGGATGACAACCTATAGTCGCTACGGTTCCGACACCTTCAAGCAGCTCTACATCTATGGCGCGCTCGATGTAGGACCGACGGTCCTCAACCGCAGCTTTGGCTTTTCCTGGAATCTCGGCGGTTTCCTGCTTACGCC
>JANMJZ010000129.1:0-9503 GCA_031371635.1 Sphingomonadales bacterium
CCGCCGGCAACTGGCGCACGACCATGGCCGCACCACGCGCGCTGCTGCGCTGGTCGCCCGACCGGCCCAAACTCTATGACGTGTCGATCGCGACCGGCGACGACCAGTGGCGCGACCGTATCGGCTTCCGCACGATCGAGGTGCGCGGCGCTGACATATTGCTCAACGGCCGGCCGATCTTCCTGCGCGGCATTTCGCTGCACGAGGAGGAAATCAGCGCCAATCCGGCGCGCGTGATCACGCCGCAGGCGGCGCGCGCGCTGCTCGGCGAGATCAAGGACGGGCTGCACGGCAACTACGTCCGTCTGTCGCACTATCCGCATTCCGAAGTGATGACCCGCGCCGCCGACGAGCTGGGCCTGATCGTGTGGAGCGAAGTCCCCGTGTATTGGATGATCGCCTGGACCAATCCCGATACGCTGGCCGCGGCGCGCAACATGCTTGCCGAGAACATCCTGCGTGATCGCAACCGTGCCTCGATCGCGATCTGGAGCGTCGCCAACGAAACACCCGTCAGCGATGCGCGCAACACCTTCCTGCGCACGTTGGTCAACGACGTACGCGCGCTCGACGATACCCGGCTGGTGAGTGCGGCGCTGCTCGTCGAGCGCGACCGGTCGGCTGCGGTGCCGACGATGACGATGGCCGATCCGCTGGCGGGCGACCTCGATATCGTGTCGATCAACACCTACAACGGCTGGTACACCAACGACCGGCTGACGGACCTGACCAGCAGCGTCTGGAATGTGCCCACCGACAAGCCGCTGATCTTCTCGGAATTCGGGGCGGACGCGAAATCGGGCTTCCACGCCGGGGCCAATCCGCAGAAGATTTCCGAGGAATTCCAGGCCGAATTCTATCGCCAGACATTGGCGATGGCGGACAAGCTGCCGATGCTGCGCGGCCTTTCGCCCTGGATCCTGAAGGACTTCCGCTCACCACGCCGCCAGAACCCCGATTTCCAGATGGGCTGGAACCGCAAGGGGCTGATATCCGAGACCGGCCAGCACAAGCAGGCGTTCGACGTGCTGGCGCGCTACTATCTCGCCAAGGCGTCACCGGCTAAAAATTGAGGCGGGGACGCAACAACGCGCAGCCCGGAAAGGCGATCATCATGCGTCAGATGCTGCACTCCCTCGTTGCAGGGGGCCTGTTGTTCCTAGGCGTGCCGGTACTGGCAGCCCCGGCAGCGCCCGGCAGCTGGGTCAATGGCGTGATTCCTATCCAGCGACCCGCGGAAGCCGATGTCTCGATGCTACCGATCGCGCAGCCAAGGCCGACGAGCGAGCAGGAAGGCTGGGCCCAGGAGACGCCGGGCCAGCGCATTGCCTATAATGTCGTCGAGCCCCAGCTTGTCCGCATCGAAAGCAGGCTGCCCGAAGACAAGAGCGCCCCCGCCGTGATTCTGGTCCCGGGCGGCGGCTTCCAGTTCCTCGCCATGGACAATGAAGGCTATGATGTTGCCCGCAGGCTGGGTGCGCAGGGCGTCCGTGTGTTCATCCTCAAATATCGGACGTTACCCATTCCGGGCGGTTTCGCCGGGTTCAAGGACGCGATCACGCGCCTGTTCCTGAAGGGCGAGCGCCCGGTCGGGGACGACGTGCCCTATGCCGTTGCCGATACCCAGACCGCGATCCGCATGGTGCGTGCCAATGCCGCGAGCTGGCACATCGATCCGGCGCGCATCGGTATCGTCGGCTTTTCGGCCGGGGCGATCACCGTGCTGGCGACAGTGCAGGCCAACGATTCTGCTGCACGCGCCGATTTCGTGGGTATGATCTACGGCCCGACGCAAGCCGGCCCGGTGCCGGCGAAGGCGCCCCCCTTGTTCGCCGCGCTCGCCGCCGACGACCGCTTCTTCAGGGCGCAGGACCTGGGCCTGATTCATGCTTGGCGGCTGTCGGGCAGCCCCGTCGAACTCCACCTGTACAGCGGCGGCGGACATGGCTTTGCCTCCTATCCCACAGGTACGACCAGCGACGCATGGTTCGACCAGTTCGCGCTGTGGCTGAGGCTGTCGGGGTTCACAGGCGCCCGCTAGCGCGCGACCGGTGCGGATCCTGGTTCTCCCGGCTGAAGCACGGGATCGATCTCAATGGCCTCAGCCAGGCGGCCCGCCGACGGCTGGCCCGGCGTAACCTCATCTCTGGGCAAAATCGATATGGTCGGCTGCTGCTCCAGCCATGATAAACCCGATGGGCCGCTCTGTTTCCTCTTGAAGATGCGCGATCAGACTCGCGGTTCGCGCAAGCAGTGAAATACCTTTCAAGGCGGATAGCGGATAACCTGCGTCGAGCATGACGGCAGGAATTGCGCCGTTGACATTGATCGGCAGTTTGCGCCCGATTGTCTCCGGAATCTGGCGTGCCACGGCACGTACCAGCTCGATGTGCCTTCCTTCGACGCAATGTTCGCTGGCGAGGGCCAGCAGGCGGTTCGCGCGTGGATCGCCGGCACTATGCTCAGGGTGGCCGAAGCCGGTGATTGCCTTGCGCACCGCCCGAAGCGCCGCAATACCCTGTCGTGCGCTCTGGTCGGTCGTCAGTCCCTGATCGCGCTCGATGTCGAACGCCTGTGAACGATCGGGATCACAGGGCTGGCGGAGCGGGAGGGATTCGAACCCTCGAGGAGCATTGCTACCCCTACTCACTTTCCAGGCGAGCGCCTTCGACCACTCGGCCACCGCTCCGCATGCACTGGAAGCAGGCGCCGTAGCGGTGCAGCGGGGTTGGCGCAACGGCCAACCCCATCGTCGGTGCAAAGCTCGCCCCGTTCAGAAGGCCGCGCGGGCTTGGATGCCGTAGAGGCGCGGTTCGGCCGGGATGTAGCTCGGGATGCCGAAAGCCCCGCCGGTGTTGCCGGCATCGAGCAGATAATCCTTGTCCAGCAGGTTGCGGGCAAAGGCCGAAAGCTCGAACCGGCTGCCGCCGCCGTTCGCCGTGCCGCCGAAGCCCAGGCCCGCCCGGACGTTGACCAGCGTCACCGGCCCCTGCGCGATGGCTGCGTTGTTCGGGATCTCGAAGAAGATGCGGCTGCGATAGGTGACCGTCGGCGTCAGGAAGACCCGCACGTCGCCGCCGAGCGGTGCGTCGATGGTAAAGCCGCCCGATGCCTGTACCTCGGGCTGCAGGCGGAACTTGGCGCCGCGAAAGTTCGCCGCAATCGTCGGCTTGTTGTCGATGCCGCCGTCGATATAGCCGATGTTGGCAAAGGCGCTCAGCCAGCTCGCGGGGCGGATTGCGAGTTCGGCTTCGACCCCCTTGTTGGTTGCACTTCCCGCGCTTTCGGTGCGGGTGGTGCCATTGGGCTGGATCACGCTGACCTGAAAATTGTCGTAGGTCAGCCAATAGGCGCCGATCGAGCCCGACACGATGCCCGACGATCCTTTCAGGCCGATCTCGTAATTCCAGACGTTTTCCGCCGCAACCGGCGTGAAATTGCCCACGGGGCCAGTGGGGGTCGACGCCGCGCCGAGCTGCACGGTGTCCGACCGACGCCCCTTCGAGACGGTTGCATAGGCGTTGATCTTGTCCGAAAGTCTCCATAGCGCGTTGAAGCGTGGCAAGATCGCCGAGAAACTGTCTTCGGCGCGGAACGTCTGCCCGCCCGTATCGACCTGGCCGGGGATGAGAGAGGCGCCGCCCGTGAGCGCCGAACGCGGCACGCGGGCAAAGAACCCGGAATTGCGCTTTTCGATCAGCACGCGCACGCCGGCCGTCAGTTCGAGCGCCGGCGTCGGGATCCAGGTGCCGTCGGCGAACACCGAATAGCTGTCGTTGCGGCCTGAATTCTCGAACACCGACTGGTACGGAACCGGCGTCGCAGCCTGCGCAGGCACGCTGCCGCCCGGCGCCACGCAATTGGCGCGTGTTGCAGCCGTGCTGGTCGCACAGGCCAGGTACACGCGTTCGTTGGTCGAAAACGGCACGTTTTGGATGCTGTTTTCATGGAAGAAGTTGAAACCGAACGAGCCGCGGAACCGGTCGCCGGTATAGGCGAAGCGCGTTTCGTGGTTGAACTGGTCGCCCTTGGCGAGTTCGGCGAATTCCAGGTACCAGGCGGCCGATCCGTCGGCGTCGAAGACTTCGAGCGAATCGAATTTGCGGTATCCGTTGACCATCGTCAGCGACCAGCCGTCGGCGAAATTCCAGTTCACCGTCAGGTTCGCATCGTACACGTCGCGGCGCAGGCCGAGCTTGGGCAGGCCGAGCACGGTCGCCGACAAAGGTGAGCCGCTGAGCGCGGCATCGCCGAACGGATTGCCGGGGCCGCTCGCCGTCGGCAGTGCCAGGCTGACGAAGGCGGTGCCAGGGTTGCGCTGACGGTCATAGGTCAGGATCAGGTCGGCGCTGATGTCGGCGCTGGGCGTATAGCGCAGCGAAGCGCGCAACCCGAGCTGGTTCTGCCCGTTGAGGTCGTCCTGCCCGGGAAACAGGTTGTTCACATAGCCGTCGCGCTTCTTGAACTGCGCGGCGATGCGGCCAGCCAGCACGTCGTCGCCGGCGTTGATGTAGCCGCCGAGCGCGTAGGAGTTGAAGTTGCCGACACCACCCGAGACTTCGCCCGACAGACCGGGCTTGGGCCGCGCGGAAATGATGCTGATCGCACCCACTGCCGACGCCGTGCCGAACAGCGTGGCCTGCGGGCCCTTCACCACTTCGACGCGCTCGATGTCGTACAGGTCCTGGTACGCCCCGCGCGAGCGGCTGATATCGACGCCGTTGTAATAGAGCGTGACGCGCGCGGCCTGTTGGGCCGAGCCCGAGTCCGACGTGATGCCGCGTATGACAATGCCGGGGTTGTTCGCGCTCTGCTCCTGAATGTTGAGGCCGGGCACGAAGAAGGCGAGCTCATCGAGGTCGGACACGCCGAGCTGGCGCATGCGTTCCCCCGATGTCGCCGTCAGCGTGATCGGCACGTCGACGCCGCGTTCCTCGCGCTTTTGCGTAGTGACGATGATGTCGTCGCTGGCGTTGGTTTCGGCCGGCGCCTGGGCGAGCGCAGGCAGGGCGGTGCCGGCAAGCAGCAGCGCGAGCGTGGTGCGTGTAACGATCATATCGGTCCCCTTTGAAAACGTACTTCGCATTCGGTGTGCCGGTGGCGGGGAAGTGTGACGGCGCGGCGTCGCTGCAATTGCAGTTATGTTGCGATGCAACATTTGTCGGGAAGTTCTGGATTTACAGGGCGCGACGTTTTCGCTGTCCTACAATGCTGCCCATCGCTTAGCATGGCACTCATGCTGCTTGCGGCACGAGGTTTCAAAGGGCGGGATGAGAGCATGGCGAAACGTTGGTTCAGGTGTGAACTTCGTGTGACCTTTGGCGGTTTTGCGGCGTTTCTGGGGGCCGGCCTGCTCGCCGCCGCTGCACCGGCGCCAAAGGCGCTCGCGCCTTCCGAGATCGTTGCTGCCGCTCCTGCCGCGGACTGGGTCGCCATCGCGCCGTCTGACCTGCTGGTGATGGACCTGGCGGCGGACCGCGATGGGAACGCGCGTCGCGTCGTCATCCAGATGATGCCGCCGCCCTTCTCGCAAGGCTGGGTCGGCAACATCCGCAAGCTCGCCGCCGCGCACTGGTGGGACGGGCTGAGCATAAACCGCGTGCAGGACAATTATGTCGTGCAATGGGGCGATGCGGAGGGCGAAGACAAGGCGAAGGCGAGGAAGTTGCCGGAAGGATTGGCCGTGGTACCGCAGGCGGCATATCATGCAGATGCCAAGGCGCTCAATGCGAGACTGGGAGCTGCTTTCGAACGAAGCCGGACGGCAAATGAACCGATGCGGCCACCGTTCATCAAGGAGGTCAACTTCCTCTTCGACTCGTTTGCGGACGGCTTTGCTTTTGCCAGTGACGAAAAGAGCGTCTGGCCCGTCCACTGCTACGGCATGGTCGGCGTCGGACGGAACCTGTCGCCCGATACCGGCACGGGTGCCGAACTCTACACCGTCATCGGCCATGCGCCGCGCCATCTCGACCGCAACATCGCGCTTGTCGGGCGGGTGATCTCGGGCATCGAGAACCTGTCAAGCCTGCCGCGCGGGACGGGGGCGCTCGGCTTCTACGAAAAGCCCGAACAGCGCGTGACGATCACGTCGATCCGGCTGGGCAACGAGGTCGCGGGGCTCCCGCGCTACCAGTACCTCTCGACCGAAAGCGGCAGCTTCGCAAAATATGCCGACGCGCGGGCCAATCGCCGCGATGCGTTCTTCATCGTGCCCGCAGGTGGCGCGGATATCTGCAACGTGCCCGTGCCGGTGCGCAAGGCGCCCTGAGCAACCGTCAGGCCGGCCGCAGCACCATCCGGTCGCCCTCGATCGTCACGCTGCCCAGCGTCGCCAGAAAGCTTTGCCCCAGCAGCGACATGTCGCCGTCGCCCCCAATGACCACGCCCTGCACGTCGCGCGCCTCGATATTGCCGACCGCCACCCGGTCGAAGATGACCGACCGCAGCCGTATCTCCCCGCCCGCACCGCGCCCGACTTGATTAAAATCGTTTTCGGACAGGAACATGCCCGTCCGCTGGGCATCGCCACGGGTCAACGCGACGCTCGACGCGCCGGTATCGATCATAAAGCGGACAGGCGTCCCGTTGACGAAGGCTTCGGTGTAGAAATGCCCGTCGGCTTCCCGCTGCAGCACCACGGCACCCCCCGTGTCGTCCGGGCGCGAGGGCGTCTCCGGGGCTGCGGCGCGCTGTGTCGGGGGCACGGCGTTTCCGGTGGGCGGCGCCCGTCCCACCGACAGCGCCGCCGCGATCACGAGCACGGCGAATACAAGGGCGAAATTCTTCGACATCGTGCCCCGGCGATAGCACCCGGGCGTTACCTTGACGCTTCGCGGCATGCTTAACGATTTGCAGCCGGGGGGAACGCCCGTTAGTCGCGCAACCACGATGGACTATGTCAGCACCAGGGGACGCGCACCCGAGCTCGGGTTCGAGGATGTCACGCTTGCGGGACTCGCCAGCGACGGCGGGCTTTATGTGCCGCGCGACTGGCCCATCCTGACGCGCGACGAGATCGCCGGGCTTGCGGGCCAGTCCTATGTCGAGACCGCCGTCACCGTCATGCGCCCGTTCGTCGCGGGTGCGCTCGACGATGATACGCTTCGGGCGCTCTGCACCGAAGCCTATGGCCGCTTCGGCCATGATGCCGTCGTGCCGCTGGTCCAGCTCGACGCGCAGCACTGGTTGCTCGAACTTTTTCATGGCCCGACCCTCGCGTTCAAGGACGTCGCGCTGCAATTGCTGGGCCTGTTGTTCGAACGCTTCCTTTCGAAGCGTGACACGGCGCTCACGGTCGTCGGGGCGACTTCGGGCGATACCGGCTCGGCGGCGATCGATGCGCTTGCCGGGCGCGAGCGCGTCGACGTCTTCATGCTCCACCCCGCCGGTCGCGTGTCCGACGTGCAGCGACGCCAGATGACGACAGTGCTCGCACCCAACATCCACAACATCGCGGTCGAGGGCGATTTCGACGACGCGCAGCGGATCGTGAAGGCGATGTTCGCCGATCCGGAGGCGCGGGCCCGGCTGAACCTGAGCGCGGTCAATTCGATCAACTGGGCGCGGCTAATGGCGCAGGTGGTCTATTATTTCTACGCTGCCGTCCGGCTGGGCGCGCCCGACCGGCCCGTCGCTTTCTCGGTCCCGACCGGCAATTTCGGCGATGTCTTCGCCGGTTACGTCGCAGCGAAGATGGGCTTGCCGGTTGCCCGGCTGATCGTCGCGACCAACGTCAACGACATTCTCCACCGCGCGCTGTCGTCGGGCGATTACAGCTGCGGCACGGTGACGCCCACCGCGACGCCCTCGATGGACATTCAGGTGTCTTCGAATTTCGAGCGGTTGCTGTTCGACCTGTCGGGTCGGGACGGCGCTGCACTATCGGGCATGATGAGCGAGTTCGAGGCAACCAGGAAACTGCCCATTCCCGTCGATATGCTTGTGTCCGCGCGTGACCTGTTGAGCAGCGGCCGGGTCGACGCCGACGGCATGTCGATGACGATGCGCTGGGCGCAAGAGAAATGCGGGCAGGTGATCGATCCCCATACCGCCATCGGCCTGTCGGCGGCTCGCGCGATGGATCTGGCAGGCGTGCCGGTGGTGACGCTGGCTACAGCGCATCCGGCCAAGTTCCGCGACGCGGTCGAGCGCGCGACTGGCATCCGCCCTGCGCTGCCCGCGCGCGTTGCCGGGCTGTTCGACCGGCAGGAACGCTTCGACACGCTGCCAGCCACGCTCGACGCGGTGAAGGGATATGTGTTCGAGCGGTCGGCGTGACCCTCCACACGGTCATCGGTGAACCCTGGGCCGATTATGGCCTGGTCGACAGCGGTCACGGCCGCAAGCTCGAGCGCTATGGCCCCTATCGCTTCATCCGCCCCGAACCGCAGGCGATGTGGGCCCCGGCACGGGAGGATTGGACCGCCGACGGCGAATTCGTCCCCGGTGCTGACGAGGATGGCGGCGGGCGCTGGGTGTTCGAGCGTGAGGTGCCCCGCAGCGGTTGGGATCTGCACTGGGACGACCTGAGCTTCACCGCACAGACTACGCCGTTCCGGCATCTGGGCTTCTTTCCCGACATGATGCCGGTATGGAGCTGGGCGCGCGAACGGCTGGCCCGATATGATGCCCCGCAGTGCCTGAACCTGTTCGGCTATACCGGCGTCGGCAGCCTTGCGCTCGCGTCGAGGTGTGCCAGCGTCACCCACGTCGACGCGTCGAAGAAATCGGTCGAGGCGGCCAAGGCCAATGCGTCCCTCGCGGGGCTTTCCGACAGGCCGATCCGCTGGATCGTCGACGATGCCGCAAAGTTTACCGCGCGCGAGGGGCGGCGCGGGCGGCGGTACGACGGGGTCATCCTCGACCCGCCGAAATATGGGCGCGGACCCGAAGGCGAAGTGTGGCAGCTCGAGCGCGATCTCGCGCCGCCGCTCATCGCGGGTATACGGGCGCTCGTCGACGACAAGTCGGCATTCGTCTTTCTGACCGTCTACGCGATCCGCCTGTCCGCGCTCGCGATCGGCGAACTCATGCAACAGGCTTTCGGCGACATGCCGGGTCGCGTCGAATGTGGCGAACTCGGCGTGCGCGAGGAAGCGCGCGGCCTTTCCCTGCCCACGGCAATCTGGGCGCGTTGGGTCAACGACTGACTATTCGCGCCCCGCGCGAAGGGCGGCGCCGCCCGCAAACGGCGTCAGCGCCACCAGCAACAGCGAGGCGGCCGCCAGCAGCTTGAGCGCGCCGCCGTCGATGGGGGCCAGGCTCCCGGCGCCGAAGATAAGGATCGGGATGGCGAGCGGCAGCATCAGCAGGCCGGTCAGGGCCGACGTACCCTTAAGTCCGGTCGTCAGGCTCGCCACCAGCACCCCTAGAGCCGCAAGTCCCGGCGTGCCTAGCAACAGACCGATTTCCAGCTTTACCAGCACCGCGCCCTCGAGATTGAGCAGCGCGCTTGCCGGTATGGCGGCCAGCATCAGCGGCAGCGCAAAGCCGATCCAGTG
>JANMJZ010000135.1:0-6568 GCA_031371635.1 Sphingomonadales bacterium
TCAAAGCGCTGGCGGTAATCTGGCAGTCGCTACTTCGATCTACGCGCGCGATACGGGCTGGCTAATGCCGGATCATATCGTCTCGGTATATCCGATCGCCAATTCCTCACCTACATTACCCTCGCGTACGGACTCGGCGCAAGCCGCACCGCTTAACACAGCGGCGCTCAACTGGTTCGGCTACTATTACATGCGCACAAGATCAGATGCGCAGAATACGCGCCTAAACCTAATTGCCGCTAATTTGCGCGGTCTTCCGCCCACAACCATTATAAATGCGCAGGCTGACCCGCTTCGGTCCGATGGCGAAACGTTGGCAGTTGCTATGCGCCGCGCGGGCGTATCTGTTGAGCAACGCACATTTATCGGAACCACGCACGAGTTTTTCGGCATGGACAAGGTCGTACCTGCTGCTCGCGAAGCTCAGGACTACGCGATTACAAGGATGCGCAGCTCGCTCAAGTAGGCGAAAGCCACATAGCTCAGACGCATGATGGCGCGGCAATTGAAGAGTGGCCGCGCCGCTTCGCAGTCCGGTCCGACCTGGCGCCTAACCCGTGATTGGCTATTGATCAGGTCGCCGAATAACTGGTTTTTGGATCGTTCTCGACGATCGGATGCCGCGTCCGGGCGAAACTCTAAAGCAGCGACGACGTCTGCGATTGCGGCGAAAGCACCATGGCCGCTTACGCCAGGGTAAGCAGTCCTTGCCTTCTATCGGTCCCCCCTATCAATCCGCAGCTTGTCGTGGAGTAAGCCAATAAAACAGCAGGGTTGCCAGGCCTATGCCAGCGATCGTCGCGCCGATGTCGCTCAGGTCGAAAACGAATGAAGCCATGCTCAGCTGCAAAATTTCCCAGCCAAAAAGGCCAAATCCACTGATCGCAGCGCAGACGAAGAAAGACTTCTGCGCAGCGTTAAACGTCGCTTCGCGGTTCTGGTCAGCCCAGATGCTGAGCAGGACGAAAGCAATGGCGAGGGCCGCCGCAAAGTTCGGCCCAACGCCGAGCAAATAGGCAATTGTCGAAGGCTTCTGCCCTGCGACCCCGCGTAGCCATTGAACGCCGGTGAGGAGGGACAAGGCACCTATTCCAGCCATGCCGTAACGCGTGGACGCTTTCATATTTCCCCCTGCCTATGCTCAGATATTGGCACGGAGCACATAACGTCTGCAACTGAGCGCATGCCGACCAGCGGCTAAGGCATCGTCGGTCGGGGTCGGAAAGCTGCCGCTCCTAGAGACGCTTAGAGAGGAAGAACCGCTTCTGCCCGATGGGATGGTCATCGAGCGTGCCGAATACTTCGTACCCTAACTTTTCGTAGAAACCACGGGCTTGGAATTCATAAGTGTCGAGCCAGATACCAACGCAGCCGTTGGCTCGCGCAATGCCTTCGGCCTGCTCCATGAGTGCCTTTCCATAAGCTTCGCCGCGATGTTCCTCGGGTACGGCGAGGAGCTCGATGAAAAGCCAATCGTAGGAGCATCGACCCCACAGGCCACCAACATGATCGCCATCCTCTTCGGTCAACAATACGGCTACGGAACGGATGCGGGGATCGCCCGCTCGACGGATGTTGTAGGCTCGAAGCGGCCCGAGAACCGCTTGGCGATCAGCCTCGGATGGATCGTCGGGTATGGTGATGCGCAACGTGATGAGCCAACATACCGCGAAATGATCGGCGTTCAACGTTCGTTATCGGGATCAGCGTTGCAGCCTCATGATGACTAAGTCTGGGGAGGTTCCAACCTACTCCCTAGTACCATGGATCGAACTCGCTGCCTGGATGAATTGTCCGCTTTTCGTTTCGTTGCTACAACGACGCATCGAAACGGAGGGGATAATGAAAATGAAAATCCAATTTCTACTGGCTGCGGTCGCCATGTTGACCGTTGCGCCCGCTCTCAGTGCTGCTTCTCCAGCAGTAGAAGCGCCGATCCGAACAATGATCGAAGGCTTCAACAAAGGTGATGCTTCGCTCGCCAAGTCCACCCACGTCGCTGCTCCGATGATCCTGGATGAACCAACTGCTCCTTTCACTTGGTCTGGCCCGACGGCGTTCGACGACTGGGTCGCCGCACTTGGCAAGTCGGAGGCGGATGCTGGCAAAACCGGCGGCAAGGTTGCTCTGGGATCAATCACGCGCGCATCGGTAATGAACGACCATGCATATGTCGTCGTTCCATCGACTTATACCTTCCAGCAGGCGGGACGCACGATGCGAGAGACCGGCACGATGACCTTTGCCCTTATCAAGCAGGGCGTCGATTGGAAAATACAGGCATGGACATGGACCAGCCCAGAGGCGGTTCCGGTGAAAAAGTAGGCGGTCATTGCGGTCACTCAAGATGAGCACTTAACAAGTGCCCACATTGCAATTTCGTCGAACAGCGTTGCTCAGCGAATGGCGGGTTTCAGGAGCCGAGCAATAGGCCCCGATCGTCCGTATTTGGGGCGATACCGGACATTTGACTGATTCAACGACGTCTTAAGAAGGCAGGCAAGTCGCGACTTGCCTGCCCTTCTTTTTTTAGATGTTGCGCTATGGCTGCAAACTGTCCGGAGTTTACTCAAAGCGGTCAGCATTCATGACCTTGACCCACGCGGCAACAAAGTCCCGGACAAACTTCGTCTGGTGGCCGTTTTCGGCATAGACCTCGGCGGTCGCGCGCAGTTGCGAATTCGAGCCGAAGACCAGGTCGGTCCGCGTTGCCCGCCAGGTTTCATGTCGGCCAGCGCGGTGATACCCGATGAATTCTTCGTCGGCACTGTCGTCGACCAGCCTCCATTCGGTGTCCATGTCGAGTAGATTGACGAAGAAGTCGTTCGTCAACTGACCCCTGCGCTTGGTGAAGACGCCCTCGGCTGCATCACCGTAGTTTGCGCCAAGGACGCGGAGCCCACCGACCAGCACCGTCATTTCTGGTGCCGAGAGACCGAGCAGCGCCGCACGGTCGAGCAACAGTTCCTCGGTCTTCACGCTGTGCTTGGTTGACAGATAGTTGCGGAACCCGTCAGCCTTGGGCTCGAGCGGCTCAAAGCTTGCCGCATCGGTCCACTCCTGCGTCGCGTCGCCGCGCCCGCCGGTAAACGGCACTTCGATGTCGAAGCCCGCGTCCTTGGCCGCCTTTTCAACCGCAGCCGATCCAGCTAGCACGATTGCATCGGCGAGCGACATGCCGCTGCGCAGCTCGTTGAGCTTGGCGAGAATAATTGCCAGCCTCTCCGGCTCGTTGACCGCCCAGTCCTTTTGCGGGGCAAGCGCTATACGTGCACCGTTCGCGCCACCACGATGGTCGGACTTTCGATAGGTCGAGGCCGAGGCCCAAGCCGTGCGAACGAGGTCGCCGATGGTCAGGCCGCTGGCCAGCACCGCCGATTTGAACGCCGCGACATCGGCATCCGTCGGTACCGTGCCGACAGGCACCGGGTCCTGCCAGATCAGGTCTTCGGCAGGAACTTCGGGTCCGAGATAACGGAGTTTCGGCCCCATGTCGCGGTGGCACAGCTTAAACCAGGCGCGCGCGAATGCATCGTCGAGTGCCGCCTGATCGTCGCGGAACCGCAGAGAAATCTCGCGGAATTCAGGGTCGAACTTCAGCGCCATGTCCGCAGTTGTCATCATCGTCGGCACTCGCTTGTTCGGATCACGTGCGTCGGGGGCCATATCCTCGGGGTCGGGGTTGATCGGCTGCCACTGGCGCGCGCCTGCCGGGCTCGACACCATCTCATAATCATACTTAAACAACAGCCGGAAATAGTCACCACTCCACTTGGTCGGATTCGGCGTCCAAGCGCCCTCGATCCCTGATGTCGTGATGTGGCCCTTGCCGATCTCTTCACTGTCGGTGAGCCAGCCCAGACCTTGCAAGTGCATGCCCTCCGACTCGGGGGCCTTGCCGAAAGTGTCGGCGGGCTTTGCCCCGTGGGCCTTGCCGAAAGCATGCCCACCAGCGGTGAGCGCGACCGTCTCTTCATGGTTCATCGCCATGCGCTCGAAAGTCACTTTCATGTCGTGCGCCGACTGGAGCACGTCCATGTTGCCGCCGCGTCCCTCAGGATTGACGTAGATCAGCCCCATCTGGATCGCCGCAAGCGGATTTTCTAGGTCCATCTGCTTGTCGGGCTGAATGCGCGTCTCGGCGCCGTGATCGACCCACAGCTCTTCGCTGCCCCAATAGATGTCGCGCTCGGGTTCGAACACATCGGCGCGGCCGCCGCCGAAGCCGAACACGGGGCCACCCATCGATTCGATGGCAACGTTACCCGCCAGAATGAACAGATCGGCCCAACTGATCTGGGCGCCGTATTTCTGCTTGATCGGCCACAACAGACGACGGGCCTTGTCGAGGTTGCCATTGTCGGGCCAAGAGTTGAGCGGCGCGAAACGCTGTTGTCCCGACGATGATCCGCCGCGCCCGTCAGCCGTGCGATACGTGCCTGCAGCGTGCCACGCCATGCGAATTAGAAACGGGCCATAGTGGCCGTAATCGGCTGGCCACCACGGTTTGCTGTCGGTCATCAGCGCGGTGAGATCGGCCTTCAACGCGGCATAATCGATTGTCTTGAAGGCCTCGGCATAGCTGAACTCTGCGCCCATCGGGTTGGGCGACGCGCCGTTCTGGTGCAGGATTTCGGTCGGCAGCGCATCGGGCCACCAATCCTTGTTCGTGCGCCCCAGCAGCGAGCGCATCTTGATTTCGCCGCCGCCGTGCATCGGGCAGCCTTCGGCTGGTTCCATATCGGCCATGTCGCTTTTCCTCTCGCTAGTTGACTTGCTCAAAGGAATATCTGCCCGCACGATATGTTGTCCAATCGATTAAACTGGATGCAGTAATCGTTTTAACGGGTCAGTTGGGCAAGGCAGCCGCAATCGCATTGGCAAACGTCCGAAAATCCTCGGCGCGCGCGCTCCCTGCCCGCCACACCAGCGCAATACGCCGTTCTGCACCTATGCCCATCGGCACCGCCCTGATTCGGCGTCCGCTCAAAAGGCCACCGTCGATGGCGAGTTGAGGGATGAAAGTACTGCCCAGCCCCGCCTCGACCATCTCCACCAGCGTGTGTAGAGACGTTGCAACCATTGCCGCCTCGCGTCCGCGCGGCAGCCCGCAACCGGTGAGGCCGTGTTCGTTGAGGCAATGCCCGTCTTCGAGCAACAGCAGCGTATCAGGCTCGGGCACATCGCCGACGCTCGCTTCCGGCATCCCGAGCAAAAGCGGATCACGCCGGATCTCCTGCGCTTCTATTCTTCCGCAATCGAAGGGCAGTGCCAGCATCACGCAATCGAGAGCGCCCCGATGAAGTGCCGCACATGCTGCTTCGCTGGTCGACTCGCGAATTCTGAGCGTTAGCGCAGGAAACCGTGTGCGTAACGGCCCCAGCACGCGTGGCAAAAGGAAGGGCGCAATTGTCGGGATGATACCGAGATGCAGCACTCCGGTCAGCGGTGCCGACGCGGTTGCCGCGAATTCGGTCAGTGCGACGCTCGCTTCTACAAGTGCGCGCGCTCGAGCTACGAAGGTCTCGCCAACATCTGTGAAGCGCACCGACCTTTTGGTTCGCTCGACAAGAACAAGCCCTACGAGCCGCTCAAGCTCCGCGATGCCAGCCGATAATGTCGACTGCCCAACACCCAGATTTGACGCAGCGCGACCAAAATGCCGTTGCGTATCGAGCTCGACGAGGTAGCTTAACTGGCGCAGGGAAGGGGCAAAGGCAGTCATGGTTGCCTGTTATCAGCCCGCCAGCGAATCTCTCTCAATTTATTCTGGCGCCCGAGTTGGCTTCCGCCTTGCGTCGCGCCAATCGACTACTGACTGCAAAGCCATCGCTCGTTTTTGTCTCCGTCGGCCAGGTTTGGATTGCCTAAATCGGGCGACGATCGGTGCTAGGCATAAATTGCGGATGAACCGACGGCAGGTATTGATGGAAAATTAGTCTCAGGCGAACGGCTGCTTATGGGGCGGAAGCCGACCGGCAACTTTCTCCCGGCAATGCGAACCGAGCATCGATCCCGCTGGCAGCTATCGCACCAGGAACCCCTTGAAGCTGACGGGCGGCAACCGGCTCATATCAAGTGGCCCAGGGATCGCGCGCAGCTCAAATCCACATGGACGTCCACCGGCCGCGTCTTTGCACTATGACGCAGGTGCAGCAGGGGCCGTGAACGCCATTACGTCACACTGAACGTTATTGCACGTTGACAATGCAGACAGATGGACGGCATCTTCTGCGGTGCATCAAGAGAAGGGCTCTGCCCTCGCCAACCTGCCAACTCGGGCAAGGTGGTAGCCGCGTAAGCGGGATGTGGCCTGAAGGGCAATTAAACGAGCATTCCTCGTCACGTCGACATCTCTCTCGCGATGCGCAACGCGAAGAGAAGGAAAAGCTATGACAATTGTATTCAAACCAGGCGACATCGTCGTCTGCATCGACGCCCGCCCTAACCCGGCGTACCAGCCGATACCTGCGATGCTGCTGCGCCTTAAGGAAGGCGCGCTTTATCGGGTTGCGGCCTACCTGCCACCTCCCGGCCGCGCTGGCTTACAATTGGTAGGGGTCGACCA
>JANMJZ010000144.1:0-47611 GCA_031371635.1 Sphingomonadales bacterium
GCAAGACAAGCGGACAAATTACAGCCGTGAGGACTTTGTCGGCAAGGTCTGGGAATGGAAGGCGCAGAGCGGCGGCGCGATCACGCGCCAGCTCCGGCGGCTGGGTGCAAGCTGCGACTGGCAAAACGAACGCTTCACCATGGACCCCGGGTTTTCGAAAGCCGTGCTCAAGGTCTTCGTCGACCTGTACAATCAGGGCCTGCTCTACCGTGCCAAGCGGCTGGTGAACTGGGATCCTGCGCTGAAGACGGCGATCTCCGACCTCGAAGTGGAAACGCGCGAAGTCAGCGGCCATATGTGGCACTTCAAATACCCGCTCGCTGGCGGCGAGACCTATCGGTACGTCGAGCGCGACGCCGACGGCAACGTCACGCTGGAGGAAGAGCGCGACTATATCGCCATTGCGACGACGCGGCCCGAAACGATGCTGGGCGACGGGGCGGTTGCCGTGCATCCCGGCGATGCCCGCTATGCGCCTATCGTGGGCAAGCTCTGCGAAATACCTGTCGGCCCCAAGGGCGACCGCCGGCTGATCCCGATCATCACCGACGATTATCCCGATCCCGAGTTCGGATCGGGCGCCGTCAAGATCACCGGTGCCCACGACCAGAACGACTATGGGGTCGCACAGCGCAACGGCATCCCGATGTTCCGCCTGATGGACGAGGAAGCGGTCCTGCGGGGCGATGGCGCCCCGTATCAGGAAGCTGCCGCGCGTGCCCGTGCGATCGCGGCCGGGGCGGCCGCAACGCCTGCCGAAATCGATGCGCTGAACCTTGTGCCCGAGGCCTATCGCGGCCTCGATCGCTATGCCGCGCGCAAGCGGGTCGTCGCAGACATCGATGCAGAAGGGCTGATGCTCCGCGTCGAGGAAAAGACGATCATGCAGCCGTTCGGCGACCGTTCGGGTGTCGTCATCGAGCCGATGCTTACCGACCAGTGGTACGTGGATGCCAAGACGCTGGCGCAGCCCGCGATCGAGGCTGTCCGGTCGGGCGCGATCAAGGTCGTGCCGCAAACCTGGGAAAAGACATGGTTCCAATGGCTTGAGAACATCCAGCCGTGGTGCGTATCGCGACAGCTGTGGTGGGGCCATCGCATTCCGGCGTGGTTCGACGCCGACGGCAATCACTATGTCGCGATGGACGAGGCGGGCGCGCAGGCGCTGGCCGGGGAGGGCGTTGCCCTGACGCAGGACGAAGACGTCCTCGACACCTGGTTTTCGTCGGCGCTCTGGCCGTTCGGCACTCTGGGCTGGCCCGATGCCGATCCCAAGCTTGCCAAACATTATCCCAATGACGTGCTGATTTCCGGGTTCGACATCCTGTTCTTCTGGGATGCCCGCATGGCAATGCAGGGTTTGCACTTCATGAAAGAAGTGCCGTGGAAGACACTGTATCTCCACGGACTTGTCCGCGCACCCGATGGTTCGAAAATGTCGAAGTCGAAGGGCAACACCGTCGATCCGCTGGGCCTGATCGACCAGTATGGCGCCGACGCGCTGCGCTTCACGCTTGCGGCCATGGAAAGCCAGGGTCGTGACATCAAGCTCGATGAACAGCGTGTCGTTGGCTACCGCAATTTCGCGACGAAGCTCTGGAATGCAGCGCGTTTCCTCCAGGGCAATGGCGTCGGGGCAAGTGCCTCGACCGCCGCGCCGGAAGCTTCGCTTGCGGTCAACAAATGGATTGTCGGCGAAGTCGTCGAGACACTGGCAAAACTGGACGCCGCCTTTGCCGACCTGCGCTATGACGCCATGGCGGATGCCATCTACCACTTCGCCTGGGGCACGTTCTGCGACTGGTATATCGAGCTGATCAAGGGCGGCTTCGATGAGGAAACCCGCACCGTGGCGGGCTGGGCCTTCGACCAGATCCTCGTTATGCTGCACCCATTCATGCCGTTCATCACCGAAGAACTCTGGCATGCGATGGGAGAGCGCGCTTTTGGCCTGATCCATGCCCATTGGCCCGCGCCCGCAGCGATCCTAGATGCCCAAGCCAAGCAACTGACCGAATGGCAGATTGAAGTTATCACAGAAATTAGAACCTTACGTGCGGAGATGGGTATTCCCTGGACGGTAGAACTGAAACCGCTGATTGTCGGCGGGAACCCTGCGCTGTTCGACCTCTTTGCAGGCGGTGCGGTTCCGCGGCTGGCCAAGACGGGCCCGGCGGAAGGTGTCGAGGTGGTACCTGCGGCATCGGCGCAGATCGCCACGCGTGGTGTCACGGTCGCTTTCTCTCTCGAGGGTGCCATCGACCTCGACGCCGAACGCGCACGCCTGACTAAATCGGCCGAAGCGGCTGAAAAGGAGGCGGCTACACTTGCCGGGAGGTTGGCCAATTCGTCGTTCGTCGAGCGCGCGAAGCCCGAGGCCGTGGAAAAAGCACGCGCCGACCATGCCGAGAAATCGGCCGAGGCCGAGCGGCTCCGCGCAGCGCTGACGCGGCTGGGGTGACGTAGCAGAAGGAGCCGGTTAGGGGGGATCGATGTCCGACTCCGACACCCCTGTCTTTCCTTCGCCCCCAAAGCGTCGCGACCTGACCGTCGGCCCGGTTTTCTCGACCCTGTTCGCCTTTGCGCTGCCGTCGCTCGGCGTGAACATCCTCCAGTCGATCAATGGCTCGGTGAATTCGATCTGGATCGGGCATTCGCTGGGCGAGGCGGCACTCGCCGCGTCTTCGAATGCGGGCCAGATCATGTTCCTGATGTTCGGCACGCTTTTCGGTTTCGCGATGGCGACGACCGTGCTGATCGGCCAGCAGATGGGCCGCCGAGATATCGAGGCGGTGCGACGTACGCTGGGCAGCGCGCTTGCGCTGTTCGTGATCGCGGGTTCGGCGACCGCCGCGCTCGGCTGGATATTCGCGCCAAATCTGCTGCGGGCGCTGGCGACGCCCAAGGACGCCTATCCGCTGGCCCTGTCCTATCTACGGGTAATTTTCCTTGGCATGCCCTTCACCTTCGTCATGATCCTGCTGACATCGTCATTGCGCGGCGTCGGCGACTCGATCACGCCTTTGTGGAACGCCATCCTCAACGTCTCGCTCGACATCATCCTCAATCCCATCCTGATCCTGGGCCTTGGCCCCATTCCCGCGCTGGGTATTGCAGGATCGGCGCTCGCGACGCTGATCGCAGGCGTGGTGAGCGTTTCGGTGCTGATCTATCGCATCTATGCCAGGGACCTGCCAATTCGCCTGCGCGGTGCCGAGCTTGCATGGCTGCGACCCAATGCCGGGGTGGTCAAAACAATCGTGGCCATCGGTTTTCCCATGGGCGCGTCGATGATCGTCATGGCCGGGTCGATGCTGGTGCTGATCGGACTGGTCAATCGGGAAGGCGTCGACACCACCGCGGCGTTCGGCGTGATGAACCAACTTTGGAGCTATGTGCAGATGCCCGCCGTAGCGGTCGGCAGCGCGGTCAGCGCGATGGCGGCGCAGAACATCGGCGCGCAGAAATGGGACCGGCTGTCCCGGATCACTTGGGCGGGCATCGGCATCAACACGCTCATGAGCTTTGTCCTGATTGTCGGCATCACGATCTTCGCGCGACCGCTGATGGGGCTGTTCCTACCCGCCGACAGCCCTGCGATTCCGATCGGGGTCCATATGAACAGTATCGTCGCCTGGATCTATCTGATGATGGGCGTATCGATGGTCGTCACCTCGGTCGTGCGCGCGAATGGCGCCGTGCTCGTACCGTTCGTGCTTCTGGTCATCTCCGCCGTGTTCGTCAGGTTCAGCTTTGCCTTCGGCCTGTATCCGACATGGCGCGCCGAGGCGATCTGGTGGTCGTCGGTCGCGAGCGGATCGGTATCGATGGTCCTCAGCCTTGCCTATTATTTCCACGGCGGCTGGCGCAAGAAACGGCTTGAATCCGGCCTTGCCCCTGCCGTCCTTCCAACACCGGAGCCCGCATGAGCATGTATCCCGCCCTTCGCCTGCGCCGCACTCGTTCGACGGCTTGGAGCCGCGCGCTGGTGAGCGAGACCCACCTGGCCCCCGCGCACCTGATCTGGCCCTTGTTCGTCACGAGCGGGCAGGGGGTCGAGGAACCGATCGCAAGCCTGCCCGGTGTGTCGCGCTGGTCGGTCGACGGCATTGTAGCCCGAGCCAAAGAGGCGCGCGCGCTTGGCATTGGCGTCGTCGCGCTGTTCCCAAACACGCCGCGCGAGTTGCGGACCGAAGGCGGGGAAGAAGCGCTTAATCCCGACAATCTGATGTGCCGGGCTATACGTGCGATCAAGGACGCAGTGCCCGATATCGGCGTGCTGACCGACGTCGCGCTCGATCCCTATACCGCGCACGGCCATGACGGGCTAGTTGATGGCGGGGGCTATGTGCTCAACGACGCGACCTCGGACGTGCTTGTGGCGCAGGCGCTCAATCAGGCAAACGCCGGTGCGGATATAATCGCGCCCAGCGACATGATGGATGGCCGGGTCGGCGCCATCCGCGACGCGCTGGAAGAGGGCGGGCACGTCAACGTCCAGATCATGGCCTATGCTGCCAAATATGCGTCCGCTTTCTACGGGCCATTCCGCGATGCGGTCGGCTCGGGGGGGCTGCTGAAAGGCGACAAGAAGACCTACCAGATGGACCCGGCAAATGCAGAAGAGGCGCTGCGCGAAGTCGAGCTCGACATTGCGGAAGGCGCCGATAGCGTGATGGTCAAGCCGGGCCTGCCCTATCTGGATATCGTCCGGCGCGTGAAGGAACGCTTCGAAGTCCCGGTCTTCGCCTATCAGGTGTCCGGCGAATATGCGATGATCGAAGCCGCAGCCGCCGTCGGTGCGGGCGACCGGGACGCCTTGGTGCTCGAAACCTTGCTGGCGTTTCGCCGTGCCGGCTGTTCGGGGATCCTCACCTATCACGCGGCGCACGCGGCGCAGTTGCTCGGCGCTTGATCGATACTGAGCGGTTGATCCTGCGCCCGTGGCGGGACGCGGATGTCGAGCCGTTCATGGCGGCGACAAACACGCCTGCCGTCATGCGCTGGCTCGGCGGTATCCAGAACGCGGCACACTATGCTGCGGCGGCCACAAGGATGCAGGACGAGCAGGCCGAGTATGGGCATTGTTTCTGGATGATAGAGCAACGCGCTACCGGCGAGTTGCTCGGCTTTTGCGGGATCAGGCGGGCACGCCATCCCGGCACCGCCGTTTGTGGGAAGCCGGAACTGGGCTGGCGGCTGCGGGAGAGCGCATGGCGACAGGGCATTGGTAAGGAAGCGGCGCTTGCGGCGATCGATTGGGGCTGGGCAAACCTCGCCGACTCCGAGCTGGTTGCCTACACCGTTCCCGGCAACACCGCTTCATGCGGGCTGATGGAGGCGCTGGGCATGCGCCGGCGTCCGGACTTCGATTTCGATCACCCGATGTTTCCGAATGGCCACGAGCTGTGCCGCCACATCGTTTACTCGATCGAGCGCCCCTCATAACGCACGTTAACCATCTTCACACGATTGCTCGGCTAGGCGATGTCCGGGGAGACCGGCGATGGCGAGTGTGGCGACAATGACGGCAACGAATGCTTCGGCGAAGCAGCGTTTCACGCTGGCCATTCTCGCAGGCTCGTTCCTGCTGTTCCTCGTCCAGCCGATGATCGCGCGCATGGCGCTGCCCCGTCTGGGGGGTGCGCCGGCGGTATGGAATTCGGCAATGCTCGTCTATCAGGCGCTGCTGCTGGGCGGCTATGCCTATGCGCATTTTATCGGCCGCTTTGCGCCACGGGTGCAGGCAGGGGTGCATCTGGTTCTCCTCTCCGCAGCGGCGCTGATGCTGCCCATCGGGCTCACCAATGCAGAGCCTTCCGCCAACGCCAACCCCGCCTTGTGGACACCCTGGTTCCTTGCAGTATCCATCGGGCCGCTCTTCTTCATGATCGCGGCGCAAGCGCCTTTGCTGCAGCGCTGGTACGCGATCTCGGGGGGCGGAGATCCCTATCCGCTCTACGCCGCGTCCAATCTCGGCAGCTTTGCCGGGCTGATCGCCTATCCGCTGCTGGTGGAGCCCTTTCTGCCGATTGCCGGGCAGAGCCTGTTGTGGAGCACCGGCTACTTGGCTGTCGGGATCCTCGTTGCCGCCTGTGCCTTGCTGCTGCCGCGCGAACCTGCGGCGGATGTGGCAGCGCCCGCCGCCACCACATCGATTTCGATGCGGCGTATCGTGCACTGGATTGCGCTGGCCGCCGTGCCCTCGGGCATGATGTTGTCGACGACTACCTATCTGACGACCGACATCGTCGCCATGCCCCTGCTTTGGGTCGTGCCTCTCGGCCTGTATCTTCTCAGCTTCTCTGTTGCCTTTGCCGACAATCGTCGGTTGGCTGACGGCATCGTCAAAGTCACGTTGCTGGTCGTGCTGCTCGGCGGCGGCGTGGCGTTCGCCCAGAACCCGCAATACCCTTGGTTGTTCGCGCCGCTGGGCCTTGTCCTGCTGTTCTGTTTTGCGGTCGCCTTGCACAGCGAACTTTTCCGGACCCGGCCGGAACCGGCGCAGCTTACCAAATTCTACCTGATCATGTCGTTCGGCGGTGTCCTCGGGGGCGCCTTTTGCGCCCTAGTCGCACCGCTTGCTTTCGACTGGGCCTATGAACACCCCATCCTGATCCTTTTCGGTGGCGCCTTGCTGACGGCGCCGCCGGTCTTCGCCTTCGCAGAGAAATTATGGGGGAGATCGTGGCGGCGGGCCTTCATCTACGGAGCGGTGGCGATCATCCTGTCGACGGTGCCGGTCGGCCTGTTCCCGGGAATTGCCGCACCAGTGCCAGTTTGGCTGAAGGTCGCGGGCATTTTGGTGATCATTAATTTTGCCGTGCTCGCGATCGGAAGCCGGCTTGCTTTCACCATGTGCCTGGGCGCGATGATGCTGGCTCTCGGCGGGTGGGGCGTCCTTGCCCTGTCGATCGATGGGGGCAAGCGCGTACGCAGCTATTTCGGGATCTATTCATTCAGCGAAAACGCCGAAACGCGCACGCTGGTCCACGGCACGACGGTGCACGGCATCCAGTCCAAAGTGCCCGGGCGCGAGATCGAACCACTAAGCTATTATGCGCCGGAGTCGGGGGTGGGCCTTGCGCTCCGCGATCTGGCTGCCCGCAAGGTCGACGGCCGGGTGGGCGTCGTCGGGCTGGGGGCCGGCACACTCGCTTGCTACCGACGGCCCGGCCAGGACTGGCGCTTCTACGAAATCGATCCCGCCATCGAACGCATCGCGCGTAATCCCAAGCGGTTTTCCTTCCTGTCACGGTGTGCGCCAGGTGTCCCCGTCGAGATCGGCGATGCACGGCTGGTTCTAGGGCGCGAAGTCCGCGCCAGCGCCCCGCCGCTCGACGTGCTCGTGGTCGATGCCTTTTCCTCGGATGCAGTGCCGATGCATCTGCTGACCCGCGACGCCCTCGACACCTATGCGCGGCGCCTGAAACCCGACGGCATTCTGATGATGCACGTGTCGAACCGTTTCCTCGAGCTGGAGCCGGTTCTTGCAGCGGCCGACAGCTGGGGTTGGCATCTGGTCAAGCGCGATTACTCTCCGGACGCGGAAGGGCGCAAGCGCGCGTATTCCGATTCGCACTGGATCGCGCTGGCGCGCGACCCGCAGGCATTTTCTGCCTTCCTTCAGCGGACCGGATCGGCGAAATGGGCGCCGACCCAGCGTCGCCCCGGCTTCAGCGGCTGGACAGACGATTTCGCGAGCATCCTGCCAGTGATCAAATGGACACGCCGTTAGACGCATGAGTTCCATCATAACCTTTCGCGGCAAGACGCCACGAATCCACGCAACCGCTTTCGTCGCGCCGGGCGCCCGGATCATCGGCGATGTCGAGATCGGCGCCGGGTCGAGCATCTGGTATAATTGCGTCCTGCGTGGCGATGTGAATTCAATCCGTATCGGTGAACGGACCAATATTCAGGATGGTACCGTCATCCATTGCGACTCGCCCAAACCGGGCAATGAGGATGGTTTGCCGACGATCATCGGCAACGACGTCCTCATTGGCCATATGGTGATGCTTCACGGTTCCATCCTGCACGACCGTGCGTTTGTCGGGCTCAGCAGCACGGTCATGGATGGTTGCACCATCGAGTCGGACGGCATGCTCGCAGCCGGCGCCCTTCTCAGCCCCGGCAAGAAGATCGGCGCAGGCGAGCTCTGGATGGGACGCCCGGCAAAATTGTTGCGCACGCTTTCGGTCGAAGAAGTCTCAATGAACGGCCTTGGCGCGGCGCATTATGCCGAGCTGGCGCGCCTGCACGCAGCAGCCGTCAGCGGCTGAGCTGGGCCAGTCGCGCCGTCTGCCTGTCATAGATCGCCTGAACCTCGGTGCGCGCTGCGGCCAGGGCAGTCGTGTCCTGCCCCTTATCGATGGCATCGCCGATGGCAGCGTCAAGCGCGGAGAGCGCATCCAGCGTGGGGCCGCGCGCAACGTCGACGGCCGAACGGGCGTTTTGCGCCGCGATCCACGCCTCTGTCTGAGGAGCGGCACTTATCGTGGCGGCGGGAAGGGCGCGCACGAAGGCGGCGTCCCCATCTCTTGCCTGCGTCAGCAACCGGGCGATGAGGCTCGCCTGTGCGGGATCGGCAGCGGCCGGCGGACTTGGGGCGCGGGAGGGTGCATCGACGTCCGCCTGTTCGGCCGCGCGTGGCAGCAGCGACGGCGCGTCAACCGTCCTGGCGCAAGCGGACAGGAGTAGCCCGACGAGGAGTAGCTGCATTTTCATGCAATTGCCCTAGTCCGCGCACTCCAGTGTCGCAACGGGGTTGCGCCCCGCCGAACATTCGCTATGTGCAGCCCCTCTGCGCGCCCGTAGCTCAGCTGGATAGAGCATCAGACTACGAATCTGAGGGTCGGACGTTCGAATCGTTCCGGGCGCGCCAAATTTCAAGCAAGAGTTCAATGAAGCTTCAGCTTCGGCCTAACGATCTGGTTTACATGGCCGATCGTGATCAGCGCCACACCACGCCACCAGCCATGGATCGCGATCAGGTGCATGCGGTACAGCGACATGTAGACGGTTCTGGCGATCCAGCCTTCCACGCGCATCCGCCCGCCGACCAGATTGCCCATCAGGCTGCCCACCGTCGAAAAACGGCTCAGCGAGACAAGGGAGCCATGATCGCGGTAAACAAAATCGCGCAGGGTTGCGCCTGCCTGCACGCGGACGAGGTTCTCGAAGATAAGGCTTGCCATCTGATGCGCTGACTGGGCACGCGGCGGAATTGGACGGTCGCGACCGGGCAGCATGCATGATGCGCAGTCGCCGAGTGCAAAGATGCGGTCGTCTGTGGTTGACTGGAGCGTCGGACGAACGACAATCTGATTGCCCCGCGTCAGTTCGAGGTCGCTCATCGTCCGGATCTCGTCCGCTCCCTTCACGCCCGCCGCCCAGACGATCAGGTCGGCTTGAATGACCCCGCCGTCGTTCGTGTGAACTTCGTTGCCGGCTAGCCGGACGACCTGGGTGTTGTCGAGCACGCGAACGCCAAGCTTTTGCAGTTCATATTTGGCGGTGGCCGCCAGTGTGTCGTCGAGCGCAGGAAGGATGCGCGGGCCTGCTTCGATCAGGGATACTTCCAGCTTTGACTCGTCGAAAACTTCCAGCCCGTAGTGGCGCAACGCCTTGGCAGCATTGTAAAGTTCGGCCGCAAGCTCCACGCCGGTAGCCCCGCCGCCGACGATGCTGACGCGCACGCGTGCTTCTGCGTTACCGGTCTGATGCGCATGGTTGGTCCGCAGGCATGCATTCAGCAGCTTCTGCCGGAACCGGTCGGCTTGCGGGCGGTCTTCAAGAAACATCGCGTGCTCGCGGACGCCGGGCACCCCGAAATCGTTCGAAATGCCGCCTGTGGCCATGACCAGGTAATCGTAGCGAATGTTGTGCCGACCGATGATTTCCTCGCCCCGCTCGTCGAGGAGTGGCGCGGTGGTGATCGTTTGCGCAGCGCGGTCAATACTTTCGATGCTGCCGTTGAAGAAGCGATAACCCCATCGCACCGCATGGCCGCCGTAACCGACTTCGTCGAGATTGGCGTCGAGAGAGCCGGCCGCGACTTCATGGAGAAGCGGCTTCCAGATGTGCGTCAGGTTCCGATCGATGAGAATGATGTCATGACGCTTTCGGCCATAACGTGTCCCAAGCTTGCGAACGAGTTCCAAACCGCCTGCACCGCCGCCCACGACGACAATCTGCGTCTTCTGCTGACCCAATGAACTTCCCCACCGCCGCCGCGCCGCGCCGGGTTTCATTAGGCATTAATTGTGCCGCCAACTCAAGCGAACTGCGCTTTGTCGTCGCGCACCCGATAGCCGTAGTCGAACGTGACTCTGGTTCCACTCAAACTACCGCGTCCGGACCGCGTGGGCCCGAACGCGCAACAAGGGTTAATCCTCGTCTGTTTCCTTGGCATCGTCGGCGTTGCCATCGTCGCCGAGCGCCAGTTCCTCGTCCTCATCCAGCGCGCGATCGAGTTCTTCGGTGATCAGGTCGAGCTGATCGTAGGATGCGGTCAGTTCGATGACATCGCCATTTTCGTCTTCGATCGTCAGTATGTACTCGTCCGTCGCGCGGGCGATGGTGAATCGTTCAAGAGCTTTGGCCATTTCGTTGTTCCTCGGTTGGGCTGCAACGAAGCGCGCGATGGTTTTGTTGGTTCCGCGACCGAGTCGCTTTTTACCTTCAGCTAGAAGCGTTGCGTTCGTACCGCAGTGCATCGAGTATTTTCGCTCCGGCCAGCATGACCGAGCCGCTGCAGGCCCAGAACAAGAGCCAGCCGCCAGTGCCTGGATATTCTGCCAGATAGCCCTTGCCGCGCTCCATTGCCCCAACGGCCAGCGCGAAAATGATCAGATAGGCTTCGATTCGCGTCTTGATGACGAACAGCCGGGTGATTTTGCGCCACATGGATTGCATGCAGCAAAGACTAGGCCAACCGCCGTTTTGCGTAAACAGCTGGTTATCGGCAAAGGTAAACTGTCAGTTAATCCGACAGTCCTAGATTGGGATATCAAGGGCGCTCGCCAGCGCTTGTCGGGCTCGCGCGATGTCGGCAATCAACGCGGTACTTGCGAGGTCTTCCGCCCCAATTTCCCGGGGCCAGTGATTTGCGATGACGGACCCGATCGTGTCGAGTCTGCCGTCATCCACCAGAAAGCGCGGATCGACCGTGGCAGGATCGGCCACCACGCGCAGCCGCAGGCATGCGGGCCCTCCACCATTGGCCATGGATTCCCGAACATCGACGGGGACGAGGCTGCGGATCGGGCCGTTCCCGGCCACGAGCTGCTCCAGCCAGCCCCAGACGCGCGGGTTCGCCCGGGCTTCGGTCGGGAGGATCAGAGCCATTCCTTCGCTGCCCGGCAAGGTGACAAGCTGGGCGTTGAAAAGGTAACTCGAGATGGCGTCCGCCAGCGACACTACCGACGCCGGAACCTCGACGATTTCGACCGGGGGCAGAAGCCTTTGCAGCTCAGTGTAAAATGATGTCTTGTCCGCAAAGGCCTGCTCATGCGCGAAAAGCACACGTTCATTGGCAACCGCGACAACGTCATTATGAAAGGCGCCCGCCGCTATGGCCTCTTCGGACTGTGCGACGAAAAGCGGCGCCGTAACACCGTTCAGGCGGGCGACTGCTTTCGACGCTTCGATATGTTGCCGGGCGGGGAATACGCCGCCCTTCAAGCCATAGACGAATACTTCGACGCCTGCCCTGTCGTGCGTCTGACAAAGCCGCATATGATTGGCAGCGCCTTCGTCTCCGAATGGGGCGGGAACGGGGCCGTGAACGGCGAACACGGCGTCCGCAAAGGCGATTCGTAATTGAGCCAGCGTTTCCTGCCATTCATGGGCGCGGTGCGGCATGGTCATCAGATTGGCGACGGTCAGGTGGCAGCGTCCATCGCGCGTATCGGGCGCTGGCGACACGGTGGCCGCATTAGCCGCCCACATCGATGACGCAGACATGGCGGCGGCACGGAGGTGCTGAGCTATTAAGTCCCCTGCGTCATGACCGAGGCTGGCAAGCCAAGCCGTATCGGGTCGGATAGGTGGTAGGAAAACACCCTGCGCCAGACCGAGGCGCAGGTTTGCCCGCATCTTCTCCACGCCTTGAAGCGCAGCGGCGCGGGGGTGGGACACAGCGCCTGCATTCTTCGACGATGCGAGATTGCCTGCGCTTAGCCCGGCATAATTATGACTCGGGCCGACGATGCCGTCGAAGTTGATTTCCACCAGGCTCATTGCGGAGCCACCAATATGGTGTCGCCGGGTTCTACCCTGAGGGCGGCAGCAGAGACAGGGTCGATGACATCGCCCTCGACCTGTCCCCAGGCAGCCGTGAAATCGGTGAGGGCGCCACGCGAGACGATTACCCGCGGTGCGTCGTTGGCGGCCACATGGCCGATCACGACCTCACGCGACCCGGCGACAGTGCGTATCCGGCTCGTTGCCGCGCACATGGTCGGACCCCCGTCGAAAATGTCGATATAGCCATCGTGCGAAAACCCTTCGCCCTCAAGCATCCGCATCGCGGCGCGCCCTGAAGGATGGGGCAGGCCGATGGCAGCGCGGGCATGATCGGTCAGCATGGCGATATAGATCGGCGTCTTGGGCATCAGGTCGGCGATGAACTGGTGCCCGTTGATGGCATTGAACTCGTCGGCGTCCTGAAAATTCATGCCGAAAAAACGTCCAGCGAGCCCGTCCCAGAATGGCGAGCCCCCGCCTTCGTCGATCAGCCCGCGCAGCTCGGCGATCATGCGGTCGGCAAAACGCGCACGGTGCTGGCGCACGAACAGGTAACGGCTGCGCGCGATCAACATCCCGAGCCCGCCAGCACGCTCGCGCGGATGCAGGAACAGGCCGCCCACTTCGCTCGACCCCTCAAGATCGGTCGACAAGGTGAGCATATCGGCACGGAAAGTACGGCCCAGTTCCTTCGAATGCTGGGTCAGCGTACCGACGCGGTAGCTGTAGAAGGGAACGCGCATGCCGATCTGGCTGAAGATCTGGCACGTCCCGCGTACCTGGCCCGTTTCTGTGTTCTCCAGAACCAGCACGAAGAGGTCATCGCCGAGCGCCTGTTCGACGCGCGCGAATGCTGCTGCCGATCTTTCGAGTTTCGCAGTCAAGGAGGGCTTGTCCGGCGGCAGATTGGTAAAGCCTCCACCAGTCAGTTTTGCCATCTCATAAAGCGCGGCGAGGTCGTCCGCTCGGGCCGCGCGCATCCTGAAAGTCATCAAATTGCCCCGTTCGCCAGCCGGTAGATCGTGAGCGCGCTGAGAGCCGCGCGTTCCGCCAGCGATTCGACGATCAGATACTCCTGATCCGAATGAATGGCACCCCCGCGCACGCCCATGGTGTCGACGACAGGGATGCCGCAGGCCGCAATGTTGTTGCCGTCACAGACGCCGCCCGTGGCTTTCCAGGCAATGGTTTGGCCCAGGTCGGCACCGCAGTCGCGCACGAGGCCGAACAGGCCCTCGGCCGCCGGATCTAGCGGTTTGGGCGGACGGCCGAAGCCCCCATGGGCGTGTATGCTGACGTCATGGTGGCGGGCGACCCGCGCGACGACTTCGGCGATCGAGATCTTAGCGGCTTCTTCAAGCGCGGGGGTGGCTGGGCGCATGTTGACGCGCAGCACGGCGTGGTCGGGCACGACGTTGTTCGGGCCGCCGCCGTCGATCCGCGCAGGGTTGACGCTCAGCCCCTCGCGACGAAGTGCCGCGAATTGCAGCACGAGATCGGCCGCCGCGACCACGGCGTTGCGACCGTCGTCGGGATTGCGCCCTGCATGGGCCGCCCTTCCCGTGACAACGAAGCTGAAATTGCCGCTGCCCGGTCGTGCCCCTGCCAGCGTGCCATCGGGAAGCGCCGCCGGCTCATAGGTCAGCGCGGCGATCTTCCCTTGAGCAAGTTCGGCGATCAGCGCCGCGGATGTTGCCGACCCGGTCTCCTCGTCGCTGTTGAGGAGTACGTCATATCCGAGCGCCGAGGCGCAGTCGCTTGCTTCGAACGCGACAAGCGCGGCAAGCATGACAGCGATCCCGCCCTTCATGTCAGCGACCCCGGGGCCGTTGATAACGCCGGGCGCAATTTCCTGCAGGGTTTGGAAGGCGTTATCGACCGGGAACACTGTGTCCATGTGTCCGGTCAGCAAAATCCGCCGGTTCGCGTGTGGCCTTACGCTGAGGTGAAGGTGCTGGCCGCGCTGGATCGGGCGTACGGTGCCCTCGACAGTTATGCTTTGCTCCGGGGCCGGGTCCACGAGGCGAAGAATGCCGGGCAGGGCGGCAAAGGCGTCGCCCAGCTGGCCAGCAAGCAGGGCCAGCCCGGCGAGATTGCCCGTACCGGTGTTGATGGCGGCCCATGCTTCAACATTGGCGCGCATGGGCGCCGCGGCAGCGCGGGCGACGAGGGCACTTTCCTGCGAAGTCAAACTCATTGGCTAAGCGTAGCGATATTCAGCGGCGGGGTTAACCCCGGCTTTGCCAGGCAAAGCTTGTGTCGCAAGCCACCCGGCGGCATAGGCGCGTCCGTCCTCCCCGGATCAGTTCAGCAAAGGAGTCCCCATGGGATATTTGGATCGTTCGGGGTTGCAGGTGGATGGCGTTCTGGCGCGGTTCGTCGAGGAAGAGGCGCTCCCAGGCACCGGGATCGCGCCCGATCACCTCTGGGCCGGGCTCGCAAGCATTCTGGCCCGGTTCGTTCCGGTCAATCGGGCGCTGCTGGCAAAGCGCGACGAGCTACAGCAAAAGATCGACGCGTGGCATGCCGCCAGAGTGGGGCAGCCTTGGGATGCGGGTGCCTATCAAGCTTTTCTCAATGAAATTCGTTACTTAGTTCCAGAACCTGCGACGTTCTCGATTGGAACTCGGAACGTCGATGCAGAGGTTGCGACGATGGCGGGGCCGCAACTCGTCGTCCCGTCGCTCAATGGTCGCTTTGTCCTGAACGCAGCCAACGCACGCTGGGGAAGCCTGTACGATGCGCTGTACGGCACCGATGCGCTTGATGCACCGCCGGCGCGCCCGGGCGGTTATGACCCAGCCAGGGGCGCCGCCGTGGTCGCCTATGCACGCCGTTTTCTCGACACCACGATTCCCGGTTGGGAGCTGGCACTGACGGGTGGTGACTGCCCGCACGAGTTTTCGACGCGCGACGGCGGCTTCCTGTTCACGCATAACGGATTGCATATCGAGATCGTCGTAGACCCTGGCAACCCGATCGGCGCGACCGATCCGCTCGGTATTGCCGACGTGATTTTGGAGGCGGCGCTCAGCACCATAGTCGACCTCGAGGACTCTGTTGCTGCCGTCGACGCCGAGGACAAGGTCGCTGCCTATCGTAACTGGCTGGGCCTGATGCGGGGCGACTTGTCGGCCAGCTTCCAAAAGGGGGGCAAGACGCTGACCCGCACGCTGGAAGGGGACCGCAACTGGACGGGGCCGGACGGTGCAAGCTTCACGCTGCCTGGACGAAGCCTGATGTTCGTCCGCAACGTCGGGCATCTGATGACGAATCCTGCTGTTCGCCTGCTTGATGGGGCAGAGGCGCCAGAGGGCATCCTCGATGCCGTGTTCACCTCGCTCTGCGCCTTGCACGACCTGAACGGGCTCGGCAGGTTCCGTAATTCGCGCGCCGGCAGCATCTATATCGTGAAACCCAAGATGCACGGTCCTGAGGAAGCAGCGTTCACCAATGACCTGTTCGACGCGACCGAGGACCTGCTGGGCCTGGCGCGCCACACGATCAAGGTCGGCGTGATGGACGAGGAACGACGCACTTCGGCCAATCTCGCTGCAACGATCCACGCCGTGCGCGACCGGATCGCATTCATCAATACCGGCTTCCTCGATCGTACGGGGGACGAGATCCATACCTCGATGCGTGCGGGCCCGATGGTGCCGAAGGGCGAGATGAAGACCAGCGCCTGGATCAAGGCCTATGAAGCGCGCAACGTTGCCATTGGCCTTGCCTGCGGGCTGAGCGGCAAGGCGCAGATCGGGAAGGGCATGTGGGCGGCGCCCGACAAGATGGCCGACATGCTGTCACAGAAGATCGGGCACCCCATGGCAGGTGCCAATACAGCCTGGGTGCCATCCCCGACGGCGGCTACCCTGCACGCAATGCACTATCATCAGGTCGATGTGTTCGACCGTCAGAAGGAACTGACGGCCATTCCGCCGCTTGGCGATCTGCTCAGCGTGCCGCTCGCGACAGGGCGCAACTGGAGCGCAGCCGAAATAGAGCGCGAACTCGACAACAATGCGCAGGGGATCCTGGGCTATGTCGTGCGATGGATCGACCAGGGCGTGGGCTGCTCGAAAGTACCCGACATCGACGACGTTGGCCTGATGGAAGATCGTGCTACCCTGCGCATTGCCTCACAGGCGCTCGCGAACTGGCTGCTCCACGCGGTCTGTACCCCTGAACAGGTCGACGCCGCCTTCACCCGCATGGCAACCAAGGTCGACGGTCAGAATGCGAGCGATCCGTTGTACCGACCGCTGACGCCGGACAGCATCGCCTTGACGGCGGCGCGCGCGCTGGTGTTTGAGGGGGTGAAGCAGCCCAGCGGCTATACCGAGCCGCTGCTCCACAAGTTCAGGGCAGAGGCGAAAGTGCGGGGAGCATCCTGACGCGGCTCCACATGGTCAGCCGCTGGGTGACGATCATGCCCAGCGCGAACAGCATCGACGCGTCGATGGCAATGACGCCAAGGTCGCCCGACATCTGACGAAACGTCATTCGAAGCAGCATCAGTGCGGCAAGCAACAGAAAGGCCAGACTGGACGTTTCGGCGAGCACCCTGCTCGTGTCGGGGCATCGGCGCAGGGTCAGCGTACGGGCGCGCAGATTGCCCGTCGCGATGCCGAGCGCAAGTGCGACGGCAAACGTCGCATAGGCACCTGCGTAGAAGGTAGGGTGGGGTTGGAAATAAAGCGCCGACGCGATCCCCAACGTCGCGATCAGCGGCACGATCCATAAGGCAGCGACGCGGACCGGACGCGCACGCCCGGGCCGGTTGCGCAGGAACAAGATGCCCACGACGATGATGGGGACGACGTAGGGTAAAAACTCGACCGCTCGCATCGCTCAGCCTTCTTTCGGAGGCAAATGTGGCGCGAACTCGGCAAGCACCTCTTCGTAAAGCCGCTTCTTGAACACCACGATCAGCTCGGGCAGCCGCCAGGGGTCGACCCACTGATAATTTCGGAATTCGGGGTGCTCGGTCTCGAGATTGATATCGGCGTCGGTGCCCATGAATCGCATCAGGAACCAGCTCTGGCGCTGTCCCGCATAGCGGCCCCTCCACAATTTGCCTTGCAGCTCGGGCGGGAGGTCATAGACCAGTTCACGCGAAGATTGTGCGATTATTTCAACGAGATGAGGCCCGATCCCCGTTTCTTCTTCCAACTCCCGCAGCGCGCCGGTCCGGGCATTTTCGTCCGGATCAAGCCCACCCTGCGGCATCTGCCAAGCGTCCAGACTGGAATCGAGTCGCTGGGCGACGAACACCTTGTTCTCGTTGTTGAGCAGCATGACCGCGGCTGCCGGCCGATAGGCGAGAGGGTTCGTCATGCAGCAGCCCGGACCTCGTTCTGTGCCGCTCCGGCTTCGGCAATCATCGGCTCGAGCACCGCGAGACAGCCAGCGACATCGCCCTGCGACGAGGGGATGCCCTTTCGTATGGTAATGAAGCCATGAATGTTACCCACGGCCTCGCGGTAGGTCACGGGCACGCCGGCCTTGATCAGCTCGCCCGCATAGACGCGGCCTTGATCCCGAAGCGGGTCGAGGCCGGCGGTCACGATCAGCGTCGGCGGCATGCCGGCATGGTCGTGGCGCAGCGGATAGGCGCGGATATGGTCGGCCTCGGCCTGGTAGGCCGCGTTGAAATAGGCCATTGCTTCGTGCGTCAGCAGCTTGCCCTCGCCATGGTCAGCAAAGGATTGCCAATCGGCGCTGCCATCGACGACCGGATATATCGGAAACTGGACGATGACCGGCACGGCGGCAGGTGCGTCGCGCAGGGCCATGGTAACGACGATCGCGAGGTTGCCGCCTGCGCTGTCGCCCGATGTCACGAGGCCCGTGACGGTGCGGCCGAGCGCAGCAGGGCTGCCCGCGATCCAGCGCGTCGCTGCCTCGCAATCGTCGGGTGCGGCAGGGAAAGGGTGCTCGGGCGCCAGTCTGTAGTCGATGGCGATGACGGGAATGTCGAGCGTGCGGGCGACTTCGGCGCAATAGGGTTCGTGGGTGTCGAGGTTGCCGATGACGAAGCCGCCGCCGTGGTAGAACACCATCACTGGTCCCGCCTCGCGCGTTTCGCGTGCGTCGTAGAGCCGTGCGGGGATGACTCCCGCAGGTCCCGGAATCTCGACATTTTTGATCACTGCCAGCAGCCCGGTCTCGAGTTCCGCTACTGAACGCATCGCGACCATCGTCATTCTCGCGGCCTCGGGCGGGAGCTCGTGCATCTTGGGGCCGGGCACGTTGTTCAGGAAGGCGAGGAAGGCGTTGACGTCAGGACGGTTCGACGGGTGGGTCATGGATGCTCTCCGATTGGCGGCTTGACGCTAACGGAAACGGGCGCGGGGAGAAATAGCGTTGTTCCGCGCGCCAGCGACAGCGCTTGCGGGCACTTCCCCGGTGACCTGTAATCGGCAATGAGTGCCGCGTGCTGCACGTCGTCCAACACCCCGACTATGTCATATCGGCTGCGGGCACCCTTGCGCAGTTTAACAAATACGCGCTGGTCATGGACGTGTTGCGCGTGGCGGGCGGGCTGACCGAATACCTGCCCGAACCCATGCCGCGCCGCTGGCTGGAGGCAGCCCATGACCCCGAATATGTCGAATCCGTCCTGAATGCTGCCGTCCCGCGCGCTATCGAGCGCCGGATCGGCTTTGCGGTAACGCCGCACGTCGCGCGCCGCGCCCAAGTGAGCCCGGGCGGCACATGGCTGGCGGCAAAGCTGGCGCTGGAACATGGCTACGCCGCGAATGCAGCGGGTGGGAGCCATCACGCGCTGCCCGATAGCGGCGCGGGTTACTGCGTGTTCAACGATCTTGCAGTGGCGGCGCTGCGGCTTCTGGGCGAGGGGGACGCGACCCGCATCCTGATCGTGGACTGCGACGTGCATCAGGGCGACGGGACCGCCGTCATCCTAGCCGGGCACCCGTCCATCGCTACGCTTTCCGTTCATGCCGAAAAGAACTTCCCGGCGCGCAAGGCGCGTTCCACGCTCGACATCGCCTTGCCCGACGGCACGGGGGACGAGGCTTATCTGGCGGCGCTGACGACGGCGCTCGCGACGCAGGTCGAGGCCAGTCGGCCGGAACTGATTCTTTATCAGGCGGGGGTCGATGTGCATGAAGCCGACAAGCTGGGGCGGCTGGCGCTGACCGATGGGGGAATCGCGGAGCGCGACACCTATGTCGCGGAAACGGCTCGCCGCCTTGGCATCCCGCTCGCCAGTGTGATGGGCGGCGGCTATGGCGACGACGCCATGGCAGTCGCAGCCAGGCATGCCGCCGTCATGCGTACCTGTGCGGCAGTAATCATGCCGGGTTAGCACTTAGCTGTTTCCCTTTCTCGGGGCTTGGGGTGCACGCGCTGTCGCCCTATGCGGTGCCGATGGACATGCTCAAATGCTTCGGCCCGACCCGTATCGTTCCTTGCGAGGGCGCGGCATGACGACGATCTTCTGGTTCCGGCAGGACCTGCGCCTTGCCGATAACGTCGCGCTGACGGCAGCGCTGGAGCAGGGACCGGTCGTGCCCGTCTACATCCTGGACGACAGTTCGCCCGGCGAGCACGCGATTGGCGGCGCTCAGCGATGGTGGCTGCATCACAGCCTGAAGGCGCTCGACGCATCTCTCGGCGGCAAGCTGGTTTTACGGCGCGGGGACAGCCTGAGCGAACTCGAGCGGCTGATGGCGGAGACCGGCACCCGGCATATCCACGCCACCCGGCTGTACGAACCCTGGTGGCAGAGGATCGACGCCGAGCTTTCCGGACGGATCACGCTCCATGACGGCAATTATCTGGCGCACCCGGACACCATCCGGACCGGCAGCGGCGGACGGTACAAGATCTTCACCCCCTATTGGCGGGCTTTGCTCGATCGGATGCCGCCAGCAAGGCCACTGCCTGCACCTGAGAATGTCGAGATCGCGCAGGCTGAAAGCGACAGCTTGCAAGAATGGAAGCTTCTGCCGACGCAGCCGGACTGGGCGACAGGGTTCGACGTCTGGACGCCGGGGGAAGACGGGGCCCGGGCGGCCTTGCGCAGTTTCTTCGATCTAGTCGGGGACTATGACCGGGCGCGCAACATGCCGTCCGAGGCGGGCACTTCGCGTCTGTCCCCCCACCTTCACTTCGGCGAAATCTCGCCTGCCACCGTCTGGCATCACGTTTCCAGGAAAGTCGGCGCGAAGGGCGAACCTTATCTGCGAGAAATCGGCTGGCGCGATTATGCCGCGAACACGATCGACCAGTTTCCCCGTTATGCGACGAAGAACGCCCGAGACGAGTTCGATGGGCTGAAATGGCGTAGATCGGAAACGGACTTTCAGGCGTGGACCCGGGGGCGGACCGGCTACCCCATCGTCGATGCCGGGATGCGCGAGCTGTGGGCCACGGGCTGGATGCACAACCGCGTCCGGATGATTGCGGCATCGTTCCTGATCAAGCACCTGCTGATCGACTGGCGGCGCGGTGAACGCTGGTTCTGGGATACGCTGGTCGATGCGGACTACGGCTCCAACGCGGTGAACTGGCAGTGGACTGCAGGGTCGGGCGTCGATTCGAACATGTTCGTCCGCATCATGGCGCCACTGAGTCAGTCGGAGAAGTTCGACGCAGGTGCCTATATCCGCAAATGGGTGCCTGAACTGGCAAAGCTGTCCGATGCAACGATCCATGATCCGCATGGCGCTGGCGTTGCGCCCCCCTCCTATGCCAAACCGCTTGTAGGACATCGCGAAGCACGCGAGCGCGCCCTGGCGGCGTATCGGGAGGGGAAGGCATGAAGCGACTGAGACTGGCCATGCTGGGCGCGTTGGCGCTGCTGGGCGCCTGTGACACGATCAAGCTCTATGCCGACCTGCCAAAGGACAAGAATGTGCTCTTCTGGACGCAAGACCAGCGCGACAACGGGTTTCGCGCGCTCGAAAAATTGGCCACCGTACGCAATATTGCAGCGGGTGGGCCGGTTCATGCCTTCGGTCAGGGCACGCCGATCAAGCTCGATCTGGATGTCGACGCCTACATGGCCCACCAGCGTAACGCGGGACTGCTGATCATTCAGGACGGCAAGGTCCGCTTCGAGAAATATGCGCTGGGCTATGGACCCGAGGGGCGCTGGACCAGCTTTTCCGTCGCGAAGTCATTCACTTCCACCATGGTCGGCGCAGCGGTGAAGGACGGGTATATCAAAAGCCTGGACGACAAGGTGACCCAATACATCCCCACTTTGCGGGGGTCGGTTTATGACGATGTTACGGTGCGCCAGCTGCTGACGATGACGTCCGGCGTGAAGTGGAACGAGGATTACGCGGATCCGAAGTCGGACGTCGCGCAGTTCGCGTTGCAAAAGCCGGTGCCGGGCGAGGATATTACAGTAAGCTACATGAAGAAGCTGACGCGTGAGGCACCCGCCGGGAGCAAGTGGGTGTACAAGACAGGGGAGACCAACCTCATCGGCGTGCTCGTGTCGAGTGCGACGGGCAAGAAACTTGCCGAGTATCTCTCCGAAAAAGTCTGGAAGCCCTATGGCATGGAGGCCGACGCCTTCTGGATCCTGGGCGATACCGGGCACGAGATCAGCGGCTGCTGCCTTTCGGCAAGACTGCGCGATTACGCACGGTTCGGGCAGTTCGTGATGGATGGCGGCACGGCGGGTGGCAAGCGCGTCGTGCCCGACGACTGGTTTGCGCAAGCGACGGTGAAGCAGGCCGATATAGACCAGCCGGGGCGCGGTTACGGGTTCCAGTGGTGGACCAACGACGACGGCAGCTATGCCGCGCAGGGCATCTTCGGCCAGGGCATTTTCATAGATCCGAAGCGCAGGCTAATCATCGCCTCGAACGGCAACTGGCCGAAGGCGACCGACGCTGAGGGCGTGGGCGCGGAACGCGAACGGTTCTACAAGGCGGTGCAGGTGGCGATCGACGCCGGGCGCTGACGGTCAGCGCGCGGCGACGATCGAGTCGAAGACGGCCGGATTCAACAGGTTGGCGAAGGAACAGCCCACGACCTGGCCGTCGTTCCACACGACTTCGGCCTGCAGGCCCTTATAGGGACCCACGCTCAGCCAGCAAAGGCTGCCAGCGCGCATGCCGGTAACGGCCTGTGCCGCAAATCCGCTGATCGACAGATCGATGAGGTTGGTCGCGAACGAGGTCGAGCCGGACGGGCGCAGCATGGCGGGAATGTTGAGCACGGTTCTTGGTGCGCAACGATCTTCCTGGGCTGCTCTTGCGTAGGAGCTGGAAACGAGAGTCAATGTCATCGCGATTCCCCTTGCGGCTTGGCAGGAGATCGTGATGCGACCTGAATAGTAATCCGAAGCTTAAGCGACAGGGTTAACGACGAACCGTTCACCGCTTTCGAAGCCACTGGCAATCAACGATATTATGCGTTGCGCTACTACCTCTGGACCCTTCAGCGATGCAGGGTCCTCCCCGGGATATGCTTTGGCCCGCATGGCCGTACGGGTGGCTCCGGGATCGACGACCGTAACGGCGACCCGCCCCGCCGTTTCGTCGGCATAGGCGCCAAGCAGCGTGTCGAATGCAGCCTTGGAGGCGCCATATGCTCCCCAATAGGCGCGCGGCGTAGCGCCGACGCTTGAGGTGATACCGATCAGCTTGCCTGCCGGGGCCGCCCGCAGCATCGCATCAAACGCTGCAATCATCGTGGCCTGCGCCGTGACGTTGAGCGTCATCACGCGTCCGAATTCCTTGGGATCGATGTGTGGCACGGGTGTCAGTGTGCCGAGCATGGCCGCATTGAGCACCATCACGTCGAGAGCGTTCCACCGACCCGAGATGGCCGTCGCAAGTCGACCGATCGAATCGCCGTCGGTCAGGTCCATCGGCGCGATCGTGGCGCTGCCGCCTGCATCGTGAATCCGGTTCTCGATGTCCTCGAGCCCCACCGCTGTCCGTGCCGTCAGCACGACGTGATAGCCGTCGGCCGCCAGCGCCTCGGCCGTTGCAGCACCGATACCCCGTGAAGCGCCCGTCACGAGCGCCAGTCTTCCCTCACTCAAACCACACGCTCCGCCAGCATTTCGAACTGATCCTCGACCGCGCTTTCATCCTGGTCGGTCAATTGCGTCGGATAGTCACCGGTGAAGCAAGCGTCGCAATACTGCGGTCGAATATCCGCGCGCTGCGTCTCGCCGAGCGCACGGTAGAGCCCGTCGATACTGATAAATCCCAGGGAGTCCGCGTGAATGAAATCCTGCATGCCGCCGACGTCGAGCTTGTGGGCCAGCAGCTTGGTCCGCTCGGGCGTATCGACGCCATAATAGCAACTGTGCCGCGTGGGCGGGCTGGCAATGCGCAGATGGACTTCGGCTGCGCCTGCATCGCGCATCATCTGCACGATCTTGAGGCTGGTCGTGCCGCGCACGATGCTGTCGTCCACGAGCACGATCCGTTTGCCTGCGATCAGCGCGCGGTTGGCATTGTGCTTCAGCTTCACGCCTAGATGGCGGACCTGATCGCCGGGTTGGATGAACGTGCGCCCGACGTAGTGCGAGCGGATGATACCGAGTTCGAACGGAATGCCCGACTGCTGCGCATAGCCGATGGCTGCCGGCGTTCCCGAATCGGGGACCGGAACGACGAGATCGGCTTCGACCGGATTCTCGATTGCGAGCTGCGCGCCGATCGCCTTGCGTACATCATAGACGCTGAGGCCAGCCGAGGAATCGGCTACGATCGAATCGGGGCGGCTAAAATAGACATGCTCGAAGATGCACGGCCGCGGATGGCTCTTTGGGAACGGCGTCACCGAACGCGTGCCACTTGCCGTTACGATTACCAGTTCGCCAGGCTCGACTGTGCGGATGAAGGTCGCGCCGACGACGTCGAGCGCCACCGTTTCCGAAGCGAATATGGTCGCGCCGTTCAACTCGCCCATTACCAAGGGGCGGATGCCGAGGGGGTCGCGACAGGCGATCATCCCTTCGGTCGTCATGCAGATGAGCGAATAGGCACCCTCGACCTGCTTCAGTGCATCCACGAATTTGTCGAGCAAAGAGCGATAGGTGCTCGTCGCGACGAGGTGGATGAAGACTTCGGTGTCGCTCGTCGACTGGAAGATCGATCCGCGCCTGATCAACTGGCGCTTGATCGCCATCGCGTTAGAAACATTGCCGTTATGGGCGATCGCAAAGCCCCCGGTCGCAAGGTCGGCATAGAGCGGCTGAACGTTGCGCAGGGCTGTCTCGCCCGTCGTCGCATAGCGCACATGGCCGCACGCCATTGGGCCGGGAAGCGCACGTATGATGTCGTCGCGGTCGAAATTGCCTGCAACATGGCCCATCGCGCGATGCGTGTGGAACTGATGTCCGTCCCACGAGCTGATCCCGGCGGCTTCCTGTCCGCGATGCTGCAGGGCGTGCAGTCCAAGAGCGACCAGCGCAGAGGCCGAATCGGAGCCCCAGACACCGAAAATGCCACATTCCTCGCGGAGTTTGTCGTCGTCGAACGGGTTCGTCGTGATCAAGGGGCGGGTCCGTTGTCGGCGTCGGATGCTGCGCATATAGGGAGATGAGTCCGCGCTGTCTCGTTTTTGTAACAGGAAATTTCGTTTTGGCTGAGGATCGCGAGACCGAGACGCTTCTGGACCCCAACTGGGACGGCAATGGTCTCATCACCGGCGTTGTCACCGATGCCGAGACCGGAACGCTTTTGATGGTCGCGCACCTCAATTCCGACGCGCTGGCACTCACGCGCTCGACGGGCGAGGCACATTTCTGGTCCCGGAGCCGTGGTCGACTTTGGCGCAAGGGCGAGGAGTCGGGGAACGTGCTACGCGTGACTGAACTGCGGATCGACTGCGACCAGGATGCGCTCTGGATCAAGGCGATACCTGCTGGCCCCGCCTGCCACACGGGCACCAAGAGCTGCTTCTACCGCCGAGTTGCAGCAGATGGTCTTATTGCCGATTGAATGCTGGATCCTGTCGCTGCTGCAGCACTGGCAACCGCCAGACTGTCGGCGACGAGAGCTTCATGGATTGCGAAGTCTGTCGGATAAAGGCTTCGAAGGCGGGTGAGTTGTCGCTCGCTGAGATCGATATCGAGCGGTTTCGAGCGGTTCAGCCAAGCGATTTTTTCGAGGGGTGCCTTCGTGTATCCGGCCAGAGCATTTTCGAGGTCGTCGATCATGCAAATCCGGTCCACGGCAATGCGACCTGCCATGTCGGCGACGTACCAGAACTGCGGTCGAAAAATGTGATCGAGGTCGTACAGGCTGCCGGTTTCAGCGACGTGGTCTATCGCATCGTCGAGCGAGTCGAATGCCATATACCGCTCGCGGAAAGCGCGGGCGACGGGCACATCGTGCGATCCGCCTACCTGCGCGTAACGGAAGGCGGAGACAAAACGCTCGACCGGGTTTCGCCAGACGGCAAAACTGGGAAGCTCACGAACGAGATCGGGTGCGATCCGGGTGTAATATCTGATCTTCGGGTGGAACACCTGCGCTTGGTAAAGCGTGCTGCTGACCGACATGCCGGCGTTCTTCGGGATGTGGATGAAGAGGACGCCAGCTTCCCGAATTCGATCGAGCCGAGAACGCAGCAGGGGGTCGAGCGGGGGATAGATGCCGGGGAATGTGGGCCGCTCGTGCAGATCGCTGACAAGTTTCAAACCAGTCATTTGTCGCATTGCCCCGTGGAACAGGTCGTAAAACGGTTCGCCGGACATTGTGAATAAGCGCCTATACAACTCGTATCGCCGGACATGCGATCGGCTAATGAACGAGTTTGCGACTGGTTGCCTTCGCATGTTGCGAATCTGTTGCACCTTACGTTTACGTCAACTAGAGTGTCTGCCATGGCAGATATCGGTTCGCACGCGACGCTAGACACGCCGGATTTCCGCGACCGGCACATCTATTCGATTTCGGACTTGTCTGAGGAGTTTGGTGTCACGGCCCGTGCACTTCGCTTCTACGAGGACGAAGGGCTGATCGCGCCCATCCGGCGCGGTACGACGCGCATTTACACGAAGCGCGATCGTGCGCGGCTAGCATGGATATTGCGCGCTAAGCGCGTCGGATTCAGCCTGTCGGACATCCGTGAAATGATCGACCTGTACGATGTGGGTGACGGCCGTGCGACACAGCGCCACGTCACAATCGAGAAATGCCTCGCGCGGATCGACCTGCTTAAACGACAGCGCGCCGACATCGACGCGCATGTCGAAGAACTCAACCGCTTCGTGAAGACCGTCCAGGCCGCTGAAACTGAAGCGCACTGACGAGCGAACAAGGAACCACAATGCCTCAGTACAATGCTCCCGTGCGGGACACGCGTTTCGTCCTCGACAGCGTGATCGGGCTTGATCGCTACGCCAATCTGCCCGGGTTCGAGAATGCGACGCCCGATACCGTCGATACTGTGCTCGAAGAAGGCGGACGCTTTGTGTCCGAGGTATTGTTTCCCCTCAACCTGTCTGGCGATCAGGAAGGCTGCACGCGCCATTCCGACGGCTCGGTGACGACGCCCAAGGGCTTCAAGGAAGCCTATAACCGGTTCATCGAAGCGGGGTGGACGACACTTGGCGCGCCTGAGGAGTTCGGCGGGCAGGGTTTGCCGCACGTTGTTTCTACTGCGTTCGAGGAATTCCTGATCTCGGCGAACATGGCGTTCGGCATGTATCAGGGGCTGACGATGGGGGCTGTCGCCTCGATTCTGGTCAAAGGGTCTGACGAGCAGAAAGCGACCTATGTGCCCAATATGGTTGCCGGCAAATGGGGCGGAACGATGAACCTGACCGAGCCCCAGTGCGGGACCGACCTCGGCCTCATCAAGACCAAGGCCGAACTGCAGCCCGACGGGACATGGTCGGTGACCGGCACGAAGATATTCATCTCGTCGGGCGAGCACGACCTGACCGAGAACATCATTCACCTGGTGCTCGCCAAGACCCCGGGTGCGCCCGACAATGTGAAGGGCATCAGCCTGTTCATCGTGCCCAAGTTCCTCGTCAATGCCGACGGCAGCCTTGGTGCGCGTAATGCCGTCTCATGCGGGTCGATCGAACACAAGATGGGCATCCATGCCAACGCGACCTGCGTCATGAACTATGACGGCGCGACAGGTTATCTGGTGGGCGAGGAGATGAAGGGCCTTGCTGCGATGTTTATCATGATGAACACCGCACGCCTCGGCGTCGGTTTGCAGGGTCTCGGCATTGCCGAAGTCGCGCGCCAGAACGCCGTGCAGTACGCGAAGGACCGTCGCCAGGGGCGCGCTCTGAGCGGACCCAAAGAGCCTTCGGAAAAGGCCGATACCTTGTTCGTGCATCCGGATGTTCGCCGCATGCTGATGGAGGCCAAGGCGATGACCGAGGGGCTCCGGGCACTCTGCCTTTGGGGAGCCCTGCAGGTCGACCTTTCGTATAAGGCGCAGACCGAGGAGGAGCGCCAGCACGCGGACGATCTAATCTCGCTGCTGACCCCGGTCATCAAGGGCTATGGCACGGACAAGGGTTATGAGATCGCGACCGTCAGCCAGCAGGTCTATGGCGGGCATGGCTACATCGCCGAATGGGGCATGGAGCAATATGTCCGCGATGCGCGGATCGCGATGATTTACGAAGGCACCAATGGCGTGCAGGCCCTCGACCTGGTGGGGCGCAAGCTTGCCAAGGACGGCGGGCGAGGCGTCCAGCTGTTCTTCGCTACCGTGACCGAAGAAATTGCGGCGGCGAAGGCACTGCCTGAACTCGCGGATTTTGCGGACCGGCTGGAGAAGGCGCTGGGCGACCTTCAGGTATCGACGATGTGGTTGATGCAAAACGGTCTTGCCAATCCTGACAATGCTGGCGCCGCTTCGGTTCCCTATATGCACTTGATGGGTATCGTCGCGGTCGGCCTGATGTGGCTGCGCATGGCGACGGCGGCACAGCGGATGCTGGCGGCCGGGCAGGGCGATTCCGCTTTCCTGACGGCCAAGCTTACGACAGCCCGCTTCTATGCGGAGAGGATCATGCCGGACACTGGATCGTTGCGGCAGAAGCTCGAGGCAGGGGCTGAGAGCATGATGTCGATGCCGGTCGAGATGTTCGAGGCAGCTTAACGCGCCTGGAGAAATTTGGTCGGGTCGACGGGTACGCGCGCCCGGCGTAACTCGAAATGGAGCGGTTCGCCCGCTGTCCTGCCAAGCATTTGGGCTGCGCCTACGACATCGCCTTTGGCAACGATGGCAGTGGCGACCCGTCCATACGCACTAATCCAGCCGCCCTCGTGGCGCACGAGGATAAGGCCACCATATCCCGGGACGCCATTGCCCACATAGGCGACAGTGCCGGAAGATGCAGCGCGAACGCCGGTGCCGGGCGACGCCGTGATGTCGATGCCCTGATTGCTCTGGCCGTTGCCCTGTGGTCCGAAGCGGCGCGCAATGGGCCCCAGGAGCGGCCAGGAGAAGCGGGTTGGTGAGATGCCAACCCGCAGCGTCTGGGCAGGGGAGGCGTTGGAACCCTGCGCCGGATTGCTGCCGGTGACGATATCGTCGATGCCGATCTGGAAGGCGGCGGCGCGCGCTTCGGGGGTCTTCGCTGTCGCGACAACCTCGGCGACAACCGGGAGCAACAGCCGTTGTCCGACCCGCAACACGAAAGGTTCGTTGAGGCGATTCGCTTCGACGATCCGGTTCCAGGGCAAGCCATAGGCGCGAGCGATTGCAATGCCCGTTTCGCCTGCCCCGACAACGTGGAACCGTTTACCGTTGGCGGCGACAGGACGCGCGACGACCGGTCGCATTTCCCAGATCGGCCTCTCGTCCTGTAAATGGCTTAGGTCGAGCTCGAGGCGCGGTGGTATTGCCACGGAGGGGACCACCGGCGGGGGCGGGTCCGCGGGAGAAATCACTCCGGGCGGGACACATCCGCCGAGCATCAGTGCGGCCGCTGCCGCCTTTACTGTTCTGCCCCCGCTCACGCGGTACGACCTAGCAGCCGGAAAGCACCTCGTTAAGGGTCGAAATGGATGCGTAATGAGTGAGGTCGAGATGAAGCGGCGTTACGGTAATGAAACCGTCGGAAATAGCCTCAAGGTCCGTGGCGTGGCCCGGGGTCTCCTGCGTCGCGCCAAGACCGAACCAGTAATAAGGATAGCCCCGGGGATCGACCCCCTTGACGATCCGGGCCCGCCCGTAATCGTGAAAGCCCTGCTCGACGACTTTCACGCCTTTTACCGTTTCAGGTGCGAGTGCCGGGAAATTGACGTTGATCAGTGTTCGCGGCGGCATGGCTGCGCCAACGAGAGGGCGCAACACGCGCTCGCCCCATGCCTCGGCAGCGGCAAAGGGCACCGTGTCGCCCATTCCTTCGCGGGCATAGACCTGACTGAGCGCGATCGATCGATATCCTGCTAGCGTGCCTTCCATCGCGGCACTGACAGTGCCCGAATATGTAACGTCTTCGGCCAGATTGGCGCCGCGATTTACGCCCGAAAGAACCAGGTCCGGCTTCGCCTCGTCCATAACAACGCCCAGTGCCATCATCACCGCATCGGTTGGCGTGCCGCTGACCGAAAACCGCCTCTCGTCATGCTTGCGAACCCGCACGGGTCGGCTGAGCGTCAACGAATGGCCGGCGCCTGACTGCTCTTCCTGAGGTGCCACGATCCAGATGTCGTCGGAAAGCGTGCGGGCAATGGCCTCGAGCACTTTCAGGCCCGGTGCGTGGATGCCATCGTCGTTGGTCAGAAGGATACGCATCAGGGAACCAGCCTGGTCGCGCCACCCATATAGGGGATCAGAACTTCCGGGACGTGCACGGTTCCGTCCTCCTGCTGGTAGTTTTCGAGCACAGCGACGAGTGCACGTCCGACCGCCACGCCGGATCCGTTGAGCGTGTGGACGAAGCGCGTGCCTTTCTCACCCGTCACGCGGTAGCGTGCGTTCATCCTACGCGCCTGGAACTCGCCACAGTTCGAACAGGACGAGATCTCGCGATAAGCGGTCTGCCCTGGTAGCCAGACTTCAAGGTCGTAGGTCTTTTTCGCGGTAAACCCCATGTCCCCCGCGCAGAGCAGCATCCGGCGATAGGCGAGCCCTAGCCGATCAAGAATGGCCTCTGCGGCCTGCGTCATCCGCTCATGTTCCGCCTCGGACTGTTCCGGCGTCGTGATCGACACGAGCTCAACCTTTTCGAACTGGTGCTGGCGGATCAGGCCGCGGGTATCGCGGCCGGCGGAGCCTGCTTCGGACCGGAAGCACTGGGTCAGCGCCGTGAAGCGCATCGGCAGTTCGGAGTCGTTAAGAATGCGCTCGCGCACCTGATTGGTCAGGCTTACCTCAGAAGTGGGAATCAGCCAGCGGCCGTCGGTCGTCTGAAACGAGTCTTCTCGGAACTTCGGCAATTGCCCCGTGCCGAACATTGCGTCGTCGCGCACGAGGACCGGCGGTGCTACTTCCTCATAGCCGAAATCGCGCGTGTGGACGTCGAGCATGAACTGGCCGAGGGCACGCGACAGCCGGGCAACCGGGCCACGGAGATAGGCAAAGCGCGCACCAGAAACCGTCTGCGCGCTCTCGAAATCGAGCCCGAGCGCCGGGCCGAAGTCGAAATGCTCGCGCGGCGTGAACTCGAAAGTCGGTCGAACGCCCTCGATACTGAAGATCGCGTTTCGGGTTTCATCTTCGCCGTCCGGCACTGCAGGATCAGGAAGGTTGGGCAGGGCCGCCAGTATCGTATCCAGCTGCTCGCCCACCTCGTTAGCTTCGCGCTCACGCTGTTCGATTTCGGCTTTGTCGCCCAGTTTCGCCTTCAGCGCCTCAATTTCGGCCGCAAGGGCAGGCCGGTCCGCTTCGCTTGCAGCTTTCATCCGGCCAGTCAGCGGGCCTATGGCCGTCGAGATACGATTGCGTTCGGCGACAGCCTGCTCAGCCATCGTCATGCGCGCCCGCCGAATTGAATCGAGCTGAACGATCTGGGCGGACGATGGCGCGACCCCCCGCCGTGCCAGCGCGGCATCGAAGGCGGCAGGGTCGTCGCGGATCAGGCGTATGTCATGCATGGCCCGGCGCTATGGCGTCGGGCTCGCAGGCTTGCAACCTTCAGGCAGTTTTGCGCTGTGCGAGCCGACCGCGGGCGACAAGTGCAGCCGCACCGAGACCGAAAAGGATCACCATCGGCGGGGCGGGGACCGGGTTCGGGTCGCCACTCGAAGTGCTACCCGTCGTGCCGCTGCTTGTGATGCCCGATGACGTGCTCGTCGACGACGACGTGCTGCTGCTGGTCGAGGTGCTCGAGGTGACGTTGCCGCTGGAGGACGAAGACGTCGAGGTGCTCGAGGTGACATTGCCGCTCGACGAGCTGCTGGTCGACGAGCTGACATTGCCGGAAGACGACGACGAAACGTTGCCCGACGAAGAGGAGGACACGTTGCCGCTTGAGGACGAGCCACCGGTCGAGCTCGTTGTGGTGGAAGAAACGCCGCCCGTTGACGTCGAGGTCGATCCCCCGCTCGTAGAAGTGGATCCGCCGCTTGTCGAGGTCGAGCTGCCACCGGTAGAGGTCGATCCCCCACTGGTCGAAGTCGAACTGCCGCCCGATCCCCCGCTCGAAGTCGATGTGGATCCGCCGCTGGTCGTCGAGGACACGACGACACTGCCGCCCCCGCCGCCCGAGCCGCCGAAAAATCCGCCAGCGAAGAACCCGCCGCCAAACCCGCCGCCGCCCGAACCGCCAACGACGATAGGCACGGCGTTGCCGCCGCCACCCGCATAGGCCGCTTCACGCGGCGCCATGGGGGGCAGGGGAAGCGCGCCGGCGCTCACGGTCTGTACCGTGGTGCTGGTGCCGCAGGGCACGCGCTTCATGTAAAAGCTTCGCTTGCCGCGGACCACCTGTTCCGTGCGGATGGCACAAGCAGTAGACGCCGTGACGATGCGCCGAACGCGCTTTACGACACGGGCTTGCTTGGCACGATGGATGCGGACGGGGGCATTCTTTTTTGCCTTGTACACATTTGCGGGGCGAGCGTCGGGCTGGCTGGACACGTGCAGGGCGCCACCGCCGACGATCGCGCCGCCGCACGCCGCGACGCAGAGTTTGGCAAGGGCCATTTTCACCGACATGATCTCGTCCTGTTCATCTACGCCTGCGCCGGCCACAACTGAGGCCGGGGGCATCCAATGGATCAGGACTGCGGCGTTATCAGTCCCGCCGCAAGCCAGTTTCCGGCGAATTGCCTGCCATTTAATGTCATTTCGGTGCTGGTCAGCAAATGATTGCGGTTAATGTTTCATTTAGGGGCTGTTTTGCCCTGTCGAGCGATGAATTTCATTTTGGCGAGGCCGCTTGTGCGGCATCGGGGCGCTGTCTATAGGCCGCGCCAACGAACGGGTCCGCATCCAAACGCCGGTCACAGGCGGGATGGACCGTCAATGGAGATCAGGATGGCGACGGCATTGAACACGTCGGGATTCGGACAGCAATCGGATGGCCAGGTGAGCGCAAACTCGAACGACATGCCCTACCGTCCAACTGCGGACGAACCCTTCATGAATGAAAAACAGCTTGGCTATTTTCGGGCCAAGCTGATCGACTGGAAGGAAGCAATCCTGCGCGAGTCGCAGGACACGCTGGCGACGCTGCAGAATGAACCGATGCGTGAACCCGATGTTACCGATCGCGCGTCGAGCGAAACCGACTGGTCGATCGAGCTCCGTACAAGAGACCGGCAGCGCAAGCTGATCTCGAAGATCGACGCAGCCCTGCGCCGGATCGAAGAGGGCGAGTATGGCTTTTGCGAAGTGACGGGTGAGCCGATTTCGCTTGGCCGCCTGGAGGCGCGCCCGATCGCGACAATGACAGTTGAGGCTCAAGAACGCCACGAAAGAAATGAAAAGGTTTCTAGGGACGACTGAGCATGCGCGTTTACTATTTATCGATATGTTGAGCTTATCGCGTGTCGACTGGGTAAACGGGACCCCTGGAACGATGACGTACGAACAAGAGCAAGGCCAGCGGCATGAAAAGCGCGATAGCCTTTTCCTGAGTGCAACGGTCTCGATTGACGGCAGCAGGTCATTCTCGACCCGGGTTCGCAACCTATCTGCCGGCGGAATGATGATCGATGTTACCCGGGACCAGATTCCAGGCACACCGGTAGTTGCCGAGCTTCGCGGGATCGGGCAAATCGCTGGCCGCATTGCGTGGTCGTCACCGGGCAGGGCCGGTATTGCCTTCAACGAGGAAATCGATCCTCGCCTCGCACGTACCAATTCAGGCGCCAAGCACGAGATGCCTGAGTTTTTGAAATCGACGCCAGGACGTCGCCCGGGACTGGCCGTACGCTAAGTACGGCCGTAGCCCCGGGGGACCGTACTTCTTAGTTTAGCGCGATGGCCTCCTTTAGCCGCAACTTTTGTTTCTTCAGCACTGCAATCAATGCGGCATCGGGTTGGGGCCGACGCTGCTCGTCGTTCAGGCGCGCTTCGATATCGGCGTGCTTGGCAGAAAGGGAAGAAACATGTGCAGTAGACATGGCTGTCATCTCCTTTGGCTAGACCCACGATACAATCACGAACGCGCCGGCTTGTCGCGGGAATATTGCGCCTGTCTCGGCGAATGATGGCAAACTCGCCGTAAACCGAATTGGACGTTGAGCGTAGCGATCGGCCCGGTTAGTTTCGGACCGTGACTGACCACGAACTCGCCGAACGCCTTGATGCCTTAAAGCTCGAGCACCGTGACCTGGATGAGGCGATTGAGGCTCTAGCCGGTGTGGGGATGCCCGATCAGTTGCGGCTGGCCCGGCTGAAAAAGCGGAAGCTTCGGCTTCGCGATGAGGTTGCAACGCTGGAATCGCGCCTCATCCCAGACATCATCGCATAAGCCCGGCTTGTCCTCGTTTACCGTCAATTGCGATTTCACCCCGCGCCCGACTGTGGCATTGCATGGCGATGCTTGCCAATCGTCTGATCGACGGCCTGTACACCGAGGCCATGCTCCTTGCCGATGAAGTTCGTGCCTATTTTGACGATGTGGGGCGCGACGCTCGCGATATGTTGGACCCCATGGACCGGGTGCTGTTCAGTTGCGAATCACTCAAGGTCACTACCCGGCTGATGCATGTGATTGCCTGGCTGCTGACCCAACGCGCAGTTCAGGTCGGCGAATTGACCGCCGACGGCGCGCGGGAACCGTCGCGGGTGCTGGGTGGCGCTGTCGGAAGCGACGAAGAAACACTATGTCGCCTGCCGCCTGAGGCGCGCATCTTTATCGACGCCAGCGTTGCTCTCCACATGCGGGTTGCACGCCTGGAAGCCGGACTCGACGACGACTTGCCTGCTGCAAGCCCGGCACGTCAGTTGCACAGCCGACTGCAGCAATCGTTTTGAGCCGGTCCTTATGATGGGAGCGGGCTTTACGGCTCTCGACATGATGGTGATCGTGTCGCTGGCCGTGGCCGGCGGATTCGGCGCGGTGCGGGGTTTTGTCCTTGAAGTGTTTTTACTCGTTGCCTGGATCGCGGGGATTTTTGCCGTCAAATTCCTACACGGCGCGGCCACGGCGATGCTGGCTTCCCCCGTGGGCAGCAGGGGCGGTGCGTCTGTCCTCGCGGTCGCACTTGTTTTCGGGCTAACATTTCTGACTATCAGGCTCATCGGCAACCGGCTGGGCCGGTCCAGCCGTAATTCAGTGCTTGGGCCGTTCGATCGCGTCTTGGGTCTGGGGTTCGGGATGGTAAAAGGGCTCATGGCCGCAACAATCGCATTCCTGCTGATGAGCCAAGTCTATGATTTCTTGTATGGACGCGATGCACTGCGGCCTGGTTGGATGACGTCGTCGCGGACTTACGATTTATTGCGTGCGAGCAGCACGGCACTGGTGAGTGCGGTCGAAGCTGGTCGCGGGCCATGAGCCAGGTGCTCTACACGCTCGAGATCTTACGTCTGGCGGCAGCGACGGCCGAACATCCCCGCCTCGCCATTGCCGACGCCAGCGCGCAACAAAGAGCGGCGACCTGCGGCAGCACGATCACCATCGACCTGTCATTCGACGCTGATGGACGGATCTCAGGCTACGGCCATGAGGTAAGAGCGTGTGCGCTGGGGCAGGCGGCGGCGACAATTCTGGCGCGCGCGATCGTTGGCAAGACAGTTGCCGAGCTGGTGGCGTGTCGTGACGCGTTCGCCCTTTGGCTAGCAGGGGATGCACCTATGCCCGATTGGCCGCATATCGACCTGCTAGCTACCGCGCGCAGCTATCCCGCTCGCCACGGCGCGCTGCGGCTGCCGTTCGAAGCCGCAGTAGCGGCTGCCGAAAAAGTGCCGGCATGAGCGGCTCCGTGCTAGCCGAAGCCGTGGTTCTGCTGGGCGTAGGACTGATCTTCGTCCTCATTTTCCGCAAGCTTGGCCTTGGCGCGGTCTTGGGTTTCCTCATCGCAGGCGCGCTGATTGGCCCGCAGGGCCTTGGTCTCGTTGGCAGCGTCGAAAGCAAGCTTGGCGTCGCTGAGTTGGGTATCGCGTTTCTGCTTTTCTTGGTCGGCCTTGAGCTCAATCCTACCCGGCTGTGGCGGCTTAAGGATGAGATCTTCGGGCTAGGTCTGGCGCAGGTCGTCCTGTGCGGGGCCGCGGTTAGCGCCATCGTCTGGCTGGCGGTAGGTTTCTCGCCCTATGCGGCGCTCGCTCTGGGGCTTCCCCTTGCATTGAGCTCGACGGCACAGGTGCTGCCTATGCTGCAGTCTTCCGGGCGGCTGCGGACGCCTTTTGGCGAGCGCGCCTTTTCGATCCTGCTGTTTCAGGACCTGTCGATCGTGCCGCTGATCGCGATCGTGGCGGCCATGAGCAGGAACCCTGCGGATGCTGGCGGGCCGCCTGGCTGGTTGCAGTTTTTCTCGACCGTAGCGGCCGTCATCGGCCTGATGCTGGCCGGACGTTTCATCCTGCGCCCGTTGTTCCGCCTGATCGGCAATCTGGGCGAGCGCGAGATGTTCGTCTTTGCCGGACTCTTTACGGTTATCGCCAGCGCAGCACTTATGGAATCGCTGCATCTTTCGATTGCCCTGGGCGCTTTTGTCGCGGGCGTCATGCTCGCCGACTCGCCGTATCGCCATGAGCTCGAAGCCGATGTCGAGCCGTTTCGTTCGATTCTGCTCGGGCTGTTCTTCCTGTCTGTCGGGATGATGCTCGACCTGACCGCCATCGCTGAGCGGCCGGTGTTCGTCGTCGGCATGGCACTGGCCCTGATCGTGACGAAGGCAGCCATCATCATGGGGCTCGGCATGGCCTTCCGTATGGCATGGCGCCCCGCACTCGCCCTCGGCCTGTTGCTCAGCCAGGGCGGGGAATTCGGCTTCGTCCTGTTTGCCCAGGCCCAGCGCGCGCAACTGATCGCGCCTGAAGCGGCGAGCCTGTTCGGTGCGATCGTAACGCTCTCCATGGCCACGACGCCATTCCTGATGATGGTCACACGCGGCATTCGCGCAGAGGCGGTTGATCATCAGGTCCGCGACGGGCCGGTTGCCGACGGCTCCAACGCCCTCATCGTCGGCTATGGCCGTTTTGGTCAGACTGTCGGCCAGATGCTGATCGCGCAGGGCATCGCCGTTACCCTCGTCGATACCGATATCGAGATGATCGACATTGCAGGGCAGTTCGGTGCCAAGGTCTATTATGGTGACGGGACGCGGCTTGATCTGTTGAGGCAAGCGGGTGCCGCCGATGCGGAGCTGATCTTGTTCTGCACAGACGGCGACCAGATCGGGCCGGAGCTCGTCGAAGCAGTACACGAGGCGTTCCCAAAAGCATCGATCTTCGTGCGCGCCTACGACCGCCGTGCCTTGCTCAAGTTGAAGGGTGCACCAGTGGCCGGCGTCGTGCGGGAAGTTCTCGACTCCGCCGTACGCATGGCGCGGCAGGCAATGGCAGCGGTGGGGATTGAGGGAGAGGAAATCGACCGGACCGAGGATCTTTACAGAAAACGTGACCGTGAACGTCTGAAGATCCAGCTCGAGGCCGGCGATTTGCGCGCGTCGCGCGCTGAAGTCATTGCAAAAACCGGGAACTGGACGGCAGTTCCCGTTGCCGAAGTCGAGGGGGATGCGCCGGGGTGATGTCGAATCCAGTCATGCGTTTCGCAGCCCTTTCGGCCGCCGTTGCCATTGGCGCAGGGGCTTTCGGTGCCCATGCTGCGAGCGGCCAAGCGCAGGAGTGGCTGCGAACGGGTGCCGCGTATCAGCTGCCCCATGCGGTTGCCGCCATTATGATCGCCCGGCTTGACCAGAGAGTTGCGTGGACTCTGTTGGGGGGCGCTGCTGTATTCGCCGTCAGCCTCTACATGATGGCACTGGGCGCGCCGCGCTGGTTTGGCGCCATTACACCGCTGGGCGGAGCGGCGATGATCGCCGGTTGGCTATGGCTGGCGTTTCGGCGCCCCTCTGCAGCGGTCCGAGCAATAAACGACTGAGTCCCAGTCCCGCGCCCATTTCTTCCGCCAGGTAAAGGGGCGGTCACATGCCGGACATTGCTTGGTCGGCAAGTCGCGTTTGGCGATGCCATTCGGCATCACGCGGCATCCGCGTCGAGAAAAGCTCCCACGTCGTCCAGCGGTATTCTGCGCGCCAGAAACGTCTGGCCGATGCCCCGTGCCAGCAGCAGGGGCACATCGCCGCCCTCCCGCTTCTTGTCGTGCGCCATGTGCGCCGCGAGTGTCGCACCTCTCGCATTGGTAGCGGGCCGGGCACCGGTCGGGAGCCCGACTGCCGAAAGATGCGCTGTAACGCGCTCGCTGTCGGCCGCAGAGCATAGGCCCCTCGCGACCGAGAAGCGAAAGGCCAGCGCCATGCCGGCGGCGACGCCTTCACCGTGGAGCAGTCGGTCCGAGAACCCGGTTTCAGCCTCTAGCGCATGTCCAAACGTGTGCCCAAGGTTGAGCAAAGCCCGCGTGCCGGTCGTCTCACGCTCATCGGCGGCAACGATTCTGGCTTTTGCAGTAACGCTGGTCGCAATTGCGTGGACCCGCGCTTCCAGATTCCCTGACAACAGCGCTGCGCCGTTTGCTTCACACCAGGTAAAAAACGCGGCATCGTCAATCAGGCCATATTTGACCACCTCTGCGTAGCCAGCGCGCAATTCGCGCGCGGGCAGGGTGTCGAGCACGCCGGGATCGATTAATACCAGTTCGGGCTGGTAGAATGCTCCGATCAGGTTCTTTCCCGCTCGCGTATTGATCGCCGTCTTTCCACCGACCGATGAATCGACCTGCGCAAGCAACGTCGTCGGGATTTGGACGAATTTGCAGCCACGCTTGACGATCGAGGCGGCAAAGCCAGTCAGGTCGCCGACGACGCCCCCTCCCAGGGCCACAATCGCTTCACCACGTTCGACCTCAATCGCAAGCAGACGGTCGGTCAGCGTCTCGAGTTGTCGCCAGCTTTTGCTTGCTTCGCCCGAAGGGATGATGATCGTCTCCGCGTTCACGCCGACTGCGGCAAGCGCGGTCGTGAGACGCACAAGATGCGGTTCGATGACCTGTGCGTCTGCAACGACGACCATGCGACCGTTTCGTGCGAGCGGCGCAAGCAATGCCGCGGCACGGTCAAGCAGGCCAACCTCTATCATGACGTCATAGGGCCGCCCGGTGTCGACGTGGACGATAGTCATTGCGGCAGGCGGTTCATGATGGCGTCGACAGTCTCTTCATGAGGAGCGGGGTGTGATGTGATGTGGATCGGCGCAAGCGCATAGACCGGGTTTCTCACTGCGGCGAGGTCACGCAGCACGGCGCGCGCGTCTCGTCCGGCGAGCAGCGGGCGGTCGTTTCTTCTGGCAACCCGTTCCGCAAGGGTGTCGACATCGGTGTTCAGCCAGACCGCGGTCGCCTGCGACAGGATCAGCTCGCGCGTTTCGCCGTGCATGAAGGCGCCACCCCCAGTGGCTATGACGCGGGGCGTGCCGTCGATAAGCCGAGCGATCACGCGCCGTTCGCCATCGCGGAAATGAGCTTCGCCGAACCGTTCGAAAATCTCGCTGATCGTCAAGCCGGCCGCGGATTCGATCTCGTGGTCTGCGTCTACGAAGGGCACGTCCAGTCGACGCGCCAGCCGCCGACCTATGGTCGTTTTTCCGACGCCCATCAAGCCGACCAGCACGATGGGTCGACCGATCAAAGACGCGCGCAGAGAGGCAGGATGACGGCTCATGAACGCGGGGCTATACAGAGGCCAGTCGCGTCGGGCAAAGAGCCCGTCCCAAAGTCTGAATCCGAGTATTTCGTTATGCCCCGCCCGCTGGCTTTTCGCCTCGTTCTGATCGTCGTCTTTATAGCGGCTGTTGTTGTTGGCCTGTCGTTCGTCGATCCGACCAAGGCGCCCAAGCGCGTCGAGAAGCCGGTCCCCGAAAATGCGCTGGCGAAATAGCCTTCCCGCCGCCCTGATGGTGGCTGCCAGTGCGGTCGCCCTCTGGCCTGCCATTGCTCAGCGCGGTCCGGAATCCATTCTCCCTCCCGGTTTCGGCGAGCCCGAACCCGCCAATTCCAGCCGCGCGGCACCTGATCGTCCCGGACGCCCCACGGGCGACCTTGTCCCCGACATTCGCCTGACGCCCCCGCAATCGGACCCCGGCAACGCCACGCAATCCGACATCATCGGCGACGTGATCGAGGAAACCGCGAACAATGCCACCGCGGTCGTTGCCGAGCCGATGGATCTGCCGCCACAGGCGCGCCGTTCGCTCGAACGGGTCGGCCTTGCCGACGACACCGGGTTTTCGCCCAACAGCTATGGAACAACGGACGGCGGCTTTCTGGGTACCCTGATGCAGCGCATCGATGCGCCCGTCGCATCCCGATGGCTTTCGATTGCGCTGCGTCGTTCGCTGGTCGCCCCCTCTGACATTCCAGCCGGTATCGCCGGTGCCGATTGGGTCGCCGAGCGCGCATTGCTGCTTGCGCGCATGGGCGAAGCCGACATGGCCCGTGCGTTGGTCGCGCGCGTCGATGCCGAGAATTTCACGCCAAGACTGTACGCAGCCGCCATGCAAGCGGCGCTAGCAACCGGCGACCCCGCATCGCTGTGCGGCATCGCGAGCGCGGCTGCGACCGCCAGCGACGAGAACTCATGGCCGCTGGCCCAGGCGATGTGCGCAGGCCTGGCGGGCGAGTCGGGAACGGCGAGCGCGCTGGTCGACCGGGTCCGCGACACGGGTGCCGCGCGCGGGATCGACGTGCTGCTCGCCGAAAAGGTGGTCGGCGCCGCGACCAATACGCGGCGCGCAGTGGCGATCCAGTGGGAAGGCGTCAGCGAACTGACCCCCTGGCGTTTCGGCCTTGCTGCAGCGACCGGCGTTAGCATCCCACCCGATCTGTTTGCCGGGGCCGGGCCACGCATGCAGGCCTGGCAGGCGCGTGCACCGCTGATTTCGCCATTGGCGCGGGCCCCCTATGCGGAGCGCGCGGCGACCATGGGCGTGCTGTCGAGCGAAGCACTCGTCGACTTCTTCGGTGCGATCCGCGATGCAACCGATCCCGCAGAGCGCAACGGAACCGTGGGTGAATTGCTGCGGACCGCCTATGCCGCAGACGGGTCAGCGCGGATCGGCGCCATGCGCAGCTTGTGGACCGCGTCGGAGGCCGATCTTTATGCCCGGGAAATCCTGACGGCTCGCGCCGCCGCGGAACTCGACCCGGCTGCAGGAACCTCGGGCGAAGATCTCGACCGGGTCGTCGCCTCGATGATGTCTGCCGGACTCGACATTCAGGCCGCGCGCTGGACCGCCGCCGCCCCGCGCGGTTCACTGGCATGGGCGCTCCTCGCCGTGGGCGCACCCCGCGCGCTTGAGGGCCTGGACGCCTCTGCTGTAACGTCGATTGGCGCAGGCGAGGACGACAGGCGGGCCAAGTTCATGCTGGCAGCACTTGCCGGCCTCGGTCGGCTTTCGGCCGAAGACGCGAGCAGCCTTGCCGAGCGCTATGCCGTCCCCATCAGCCGGCAGACGAGTTGGACCCGTGCGCTGGACCGGGCCGGACGAGCACGAGAGGCTGGAACTGTCGTCCTGATAGCTGCTGCAGGTATGCAAACGCGCGACTGGCGCTATGTGCCGCCAGAGGCGCTGTTTCATATCATCGTCGCGTTCAGACGCGTCGGGCTGGAACCCGAAGCGCGGATGATGGCGGCCGAGGCGCTGTCCAGAAGTTGAGCACGCTCGACGACGGGGCTGCTATTGCCGCCTTTCTGTCGGCCCTCGCGGCTGAGGCAGGCGCTGCCCGCAACACGCTGATGGCGTACCGGTCCGACCTCGAACTGGCCTCCGAGGTGCTCGCCGGTGGGCTTGCCCGCGCTGAGCCCCGCGATCTTAACCGGCTGGCGGATGAATGGACGAGCTTTGCCCGCTCCACTGTCGCGCGAAAATCGTCTGCCCTCCGCCGATTCTATGCTTTTTTGCGGGATGAGGGCTGGCGTGATGACGATCCCGCAGGTGCGCTGCCCAGGCCCGGTGGCATCCAGCGACGGTTGCCACGCGTGCTCGATCACGACGACATCGACCGCCTGTTTGCCGTTCTTGCGGCACGCCTTGTGGCGAATGATAATGCCTTGAGCGACCTTCGCCTGCTGGCGCTGGTCGAGCTGCTTTACGGATCCGGGCTGCGCGCGACCGAGGTCGTTTCGCTCGACGTGCGCGCGATTTCGGCGGATCGGCCATTTGCAATAATCAGGGGAAAGGGCGGACGCGAGCGGCTCGTTCCCGTTTCGGATCGGGCGCGCGCTGCAGTCGATGCGTGGAAAGCGGTCCGCGGCGACGCGCCGGGGTATATGTTTCCCTCCGGAGCAAAGCATCTCAGTCGCGTGCGGCTATTTCAACTGCTGCGCGCCCTTGCCGCCGACGCCGGGATACCGCCGGAGAGGGTCAGTCCCCATGTGCTGCGTCATGCCTTTGCGACTCACCTGCTCGAAGGCGGGGCCGATTTGCGCGCGCTTCAGACGATGCTCGGGCATGCCGATATCGCGACCACCGAAATCTATACGCACGTCGATACCGCCCGGCTTGTCGAGCTTGTCACGACAAGGCATCCGCTTTCGGATACGCCGCCGCCCGACCGGCCGGTGTCCGATGCCGTTTCGGTCGGGCCATCGGCAGGGAGAGAATGATGAACAAGCGCATGTTGGCCCTGGCAATGGCAGCGGCACTTGGCGCAACCTCTGCTATACCGGTCGGGGCGCAGTCGACTGCCTCGTCGATCTCACCCCAGGACAGGGCGCAGGGCGCTGAAGCCCACCCCCAGCTGATGCGTCAATATGGGGGTGCCTATGCAGGGCCGCAGGCTGATTATGTGCGCCGTGTCGGGCAGCGGATCGCGGTTCAGTCCGGACTGTCGAAGGCGCAGGGTGATTTCACGGTCACGCTGCTCAACTCCCCGATCGACAATGCGTTCGCGATTCCCGGCGGCTATGTTTACGTTACCCGGGACTTGCTTGCCCTGATGAACGATGAGGCAGAGCTTGCTTCAGTGATGGGTCATGAGGTCGGCCATGTCGCGGCTCGTCATGCCCGGTCGCGGCAGAATACGGCGAACATTGCGGGCATCGGCACCGGTCTTCTGGGCGCATTGCTGGGCAATTCTGCGCTGGGACAACTCGTCACCAAAGGCGTGGGCTATGGCGCGCAGCTGGGCGTTCTCGGCTTTTCGCGCAGCCAGGAGACGCAGGCGGACAGCCTGGGCGTGCGGTATCTGGTCGGGGCCGGCTACGACCCGCTCGCGGCGTCGACAATGCTCGCTTCGCTTGCCGCGCAAAACACGCTGGAGACGCGGATCGGCGGCAAGTCGGGCACCACGCCCACGATTTTCAGCACGCATCCCGACCCGCTCGGGCGTGTTGCCCGAACGACGCAAGAGGCCCGCGCAACGGGAATAACCAGCGGGGCGCGGAACCGGGACGCATTTCTAGCGGCGATCGACGGCATGATCTATGGCGACGATCCCGCGCAAGGCATTGTCGACGGACAGCAGTTCAGACACCCGGGGCTTAAGATCGGCTTCACGGCGCCTGCCGGTTTCTCGATGACGAACGGCACCGATGCGGTGACAATCAGCGGGCAGGGCGGGCAGGCGACCTTTTCTGGTGGCAGCTACCGGGGCGATCTCAATGCCTATATCAGGGACGTGCTGCAATCTCTCGCACCGGACAGCTCTGTAGATGCGCCGAAGGCCCGAAGCTTTCAGTCGAACGGTCTGGATGCGGCCTCGCTGACCGTAGGTGCGACGACGCAGACCGGGCCAGTTGACGTAACAATCGTGGCGTATGTGGTCGAACCAAGGACGGCCTATCATTTTGTGCTGGTTACTGCCCAAGAAAGCGCAGCGGGCCCGTTCGGGCCGCTGATCGATTCCTTCCGGCGGCTGACCTCGACCGAAGTGGGGGCGATCAGGCCCCGACGGATAAGGGTCGTGACTGTAGGAAAGGGCGACAGTGTCGCGACGCTGGCAGCGAGGATGTCTTATCCCTCGCTTCGCGAAGAGCGGTTCCGCGTGCTGAACGGGCTTGCGCCGGATGCAGTGGTGCGGCCAGGGCAAAAAATGAAGCTGGTCGTCATCGGATGACGACCAGCCAGTAGTTCTTCAGCCCTTCGACATCGTGGTCGCGGTGTTGTTAAACGTCTTTTTTAACTGCGTACCCATGTTCGACATTGCGCCGACTGCACCCACTGCGACGAGTGCAGCAATAAGGCCGTATTCGATGGCGGTGGCACCACGCTTATTCGTGGCACACGCTTTAATGGCGTCCAAGATGCGTACCATCTGAGATCTCCATCTACGAAAATGGGCGGGAAACCGAAGTCGCCCGCCCACTTTCATGCTTCTTTGATGCCCGGTGCAAGCACCAGGCATCAAATCAGCCCTTCGACATCGTGGTCGCGGTGTTGTTGAAGGTCTTGCTGATCTGCGTACCCAGGCCCGACATCGCGCCAACAGCGGCGACAGCGATAAGAGCGGCGATCAGGCCGTACTCGATGGCGGTGGCGCCCTTCTTGTCGGCAAACATTTTGCGAATCATCTTCATTTCCGGTCTCCTTGGAAAAACGTCCACTTTGACTTACCCGACTGCCCCGCTGGATTAAGTGAGCCAGTGATTTTGGATTTACCGACCGGAAGTTTCTAAAAACTTAATGTCTACAGGCGTTTCTTTCAGCTCTTCGAGACGTAAGTCGAAACGTTGTTCCACATGTTAACGGACACGTTGGCAAAATTTTTGAATCCGGCAAACGCACCGAGGACAACGAGCGCCGCGATCAGCCCATATTCGATTGCCGTGGTTCCGCGGTTATCCCGCAATAAGCGTGCTGATATGGTCTTCATCGACTGTCCCCCGTCGAGCCGTGGCAAGTCTACGGCATTTTATAATTACGCTTCAGCGAGTTAAGGAAAACTTGATGAAAACTGGGTCGAATTTGTGGGTTGTCGCGGCAGCGCTGCTGGACGGCGAGGGCCGCGTGCTTGTCCAGCAGCGCCCCCCGGGCGGTTCGCTCGCGGGCCTGTGGGAGTTCCCGGGCGGCAAGATCGAAGCGGGCGAGACCCCCGAGTCTTCGCTCGTCCGCGAGTTGCGCGAAGAGCTTGGGATAGAGGTCGAGCCCGGCGATCTGCTCGCGGGGCCGTTTGCAAGTGAGAGGCTGGGCGACCGCCACCTGATCATGCTCCTGTACCTGTGTCGACGCTGGCGCGGTACCGTGGCGGCTCATCACGCCACGGCGCTAGCCTGGCATCGTCCGCACGAACTGCACTCGATCCCGATGCCTCCCGCCGATGGGCCATTGGTCCGTTATCTGGAAACTATGTCTTGACCGGTTGCTCGGGCGCCCATCCCGTGAGGAATAGGAGGGTCGCGGTTTCCTGCACGCGCCCCTGATCGTTCGACAACTCGGAAAACAGCTCGTTTGCTGCGCTCAGCCACTGCCGAGTCAAAGCATGGCGTTCCGCCAGGAGACTTGTCAGCCCCGCGTCGCGCAGGTCGCGCAGCAGTTTCCCGAGCGAAGAGTAAGACAGTGACAAGGTTTCAGTGTCGGCAACCGGCAGCGCAAATCCGGCGCGCGCAAGCAGGTCGCCTGCGGCCCGTACGTCGATCTGCGGATGGAATCGCGCGACCGCTTGCCCTTTTGCGGCGTCAACGCTCATCGTCACATTCCGCAAGGTCGGCAGGCCGGGCGCGCCCACGAGGCAGCCGAGGAACAGGCCCCCCGGTCGTAACGCCATCCGTGCCGCAATCAGGGCGCCGGGAACGTCATCGATCGTATCAAGACCGCTTGGCATGATGACTACATCGTAGCGTTCCGGCGTGATACGCAGACGATCCTCGTCGCAGCGCATGCCTTGCGCCGCGTCCGCGTACAGGGTGCCATGATCGGTTTCATCGACGGCCATTCCCCGTTCTCTCAAGCCCGCAGCGAGACGCCTGGTGCCGGTGTTGATGACGAGGGCGCGAGCAAAGCTGCGCGTGACAAGGTCGAGTCGCTCGAGCAACTCCTTCGCGATGCCCGCTTCGAGGGGCGATGTGCCACGGCGCGCCATGCGGTCCCGGCGTAAGCGGCGGGCATCGCGATCAAAAATATGAGGCGGCGAAACGTTCACGGCGAGGCTTGTGCCGCGCCCGGCGCCCGGCGACAACCGGGGGGATGCGCATTGCCCCAGCTCTCACTCGGATCGTCGATTTTGCCCTGCCGCCGCGATGCGCCGGGTGCGGATCTGTCGTCGCCGACGATCACCAGTTCTGCGCGCGGTGCTGGACGTCGCTGGACTTCCTGACCGGCGACGGATGTGTGCTTTGCCAGATTCCGATATCGGCCACTGCGGGATCGATTTGCGGCGCGTGCCTGGATGCGCCGCCGCGACACGACGGCGTGCGGGCCGCCGTCGCTTATGGAACCCTTGCACGCGATGTTGCGCTTCGGCTGAAATACGGGCGGCGGACGGGGCTCGCCCGCACGATGGCATCGCTTATGGTGCGGCACGTCGACGTTGCAGGAACGGTCGTCCCGGTCCCGTTGCATCGCTGGCGCTTGTGGTCGCGGGGATTCAATCAAGCCGCGCTGGTCGGTCGGGCGATTGCGACGGCGTCAGGGATGGAGCTGAAGGCCGACCTGCTTGTGAGGAAGCGCGCAACCCCGTCGCTGCGCGGCCTTTCCGCACGCCGCCGGGCGGATGCCATGCGCGGCGTATTTCGCACGACAACCCGCATAGACGGGGGTACGGTCTGGCTGGTCGACGACGTCTACGCCAGCGGCGCAACGGCCAACGCCTGTGCGGCAGCGCTGAAACGGGCAGGGGCGGACCGTGTGATCGTACTCGCCTGGGCCCGGGTCCTGCGCGAGGATTGACAAGCGGTCACACCGTGCGCACCTCTTGATCGTTGCGAAGGAATGTCATGCCGCTCGTCGAAATCTATAGCACGGCCTTTTGCCCTTATTGCAGTCGCGCGAAGGCGCTGCTCGACGGAAAGGGCGTGGCCTATGAAACTTACGACATCACTATGGGCGGGCCACGCCGCGCCGAAATGATCGCGCGGTCGGACGGACGCCAGACGGTGCCACAGGTGTTCATCGGGGACACCCACATTGGCGGGTCCGACGATCTTGCAGCCGCTGAACGTTCCGGCGAACTCGACAGGCTGCTGGCCGCCGAATGAAGATCGGCGTGCTCCAGATGACGTCGGGCATCGATCCGGCGTCCAATGCCGCAGTGCTCGAAGCGGCGATCGTCGATGCGGCAGCGCGAGGCGCATCCATGCTGTTCACGCCCGAAATGTCCGGGCTGCTCGATTCGAATGGCGCGCGCGCAGCAGGCCATGTCGTGGCCGAAGGCAAGGATGGAGTGCTGGGGCGTGTGCGGGCGGCGGCGGCCGCCGCCGGGATCTGGGTGCACCTCGGGTCGCTTGCGGTCAGGGGCGAGGGTAACGATGCACGCTGGGCCAACCGGGGCTTCGTGATCGATGCGACCGGCAGGATTGCGGCGCGCTACGACAAAGTTCATCTGTTCGACGTCGACTTGCCGACAGGGGAAAGCTGGCGCGAATCCTCGCGCTATGTACCTGGAGCTCGCCCGGCGCTGGTTGGAACGCCCGTCGGGAAGCTGGGGTTGTCGATTTGCTACGACATGCGCTTTCCTGCGCTCTATCAGGCCCTGAGCGGGGCCGGGGCAACGATCCTGTCCGTGCCCGCAGCTTTCACCGTGTCGACGGGGCAAGCCCACTGGCACACGTTGTTGCGCGCAAGAGCCATCGAGAACGCCTGCTGGCTCGTCGCTGCGGCGCAGACGGGCACGCACGAGGATGGCCGCAGCACCTATGGCCATTCGCTCGTCGTGGATCCCTGGGGCCGGGTGGTCCTCGATATGGAGACGGCGCCCGGACTG
>JANMJZ010000160.1:0-10772 GCA_031371635.1 Sphingomonadales bacterium
CGCGAACGGGACGCGCGCGATGCTTGACCTGTCGATGTTCGCCGATGGCGCGGAGCAGCAGGAAGAGATTGCGGCGGTTGGGAGCACGGCGCGGCTTGAGTGCTTGATCCCGGCGGGCGATCTGGTTTTCTCGCCCCGCACCGGCTTCATGCAGCCCAAGGCAGTTACCCGCGAACATGTCGCCGTCGATGCGCAGGCGCTGAATGCCGGGCACCACCATGGCGCGACCTTTTATCAGCACCAGAAATTCTATAGTGCTTTGGTAGACAATACGCCGGTAGAGGTCACCGCGACCGATGGTATGATGGCGGTTGCAATCGGTGCCGCCGCCGAAATCAGCGCGCGCGAACATCGCGTCGTCGAGATGAGTGAACTGGGCTTTTAAAACGACAACATGGCGACGGTCACAGGCCGCGCCGCACGCAGGAAGGACAACGAAATGACGAAGAACCTGATGCTGGCCAGCGTGGCCGCCTTTGCCCTGACAGCCGTACCGGCATGGGCGCAGACCGCCCCGGCGGGCGAAGCGGCAAACGACGCCGCCCCCGCAGAGATCATTGTTACCGCGCAGAAGCGCAGCGAGCGCCTGCAGGACGTGCCGGTCGCCGTCTCGGTGGTGAGCGGGTCGGCCCTCGAGGCGCAGGGCAAGGTCAACCTCGAGGGGGCGGTCAACCTGGTGCCCTCGTTCAACTTCCTGAAGTCGGGCACGACGCTCATCCAGTCGCTGTTCCTGCGCGGCGTCGGAACCGCGACCTTCTCGATCGCGGGTGAGCCGTCGGTCTCGACGGTCGTCGATGGCGTCGTCTTCTCACGGTCGGGCGAAGCGTTCAGCGAACTCGTCGATATCGAGCGTCTCGAAGTGCTGCGCGGCCCGCAGGGCACATTGTTCGGCAAGAACGCGAGCGCCGGCGTGATCAACATCATCGCCAAGGCCCCCGCCCGTGAGTTCGGCGGTTTTGTCGAGGCCGGCTATTTCACGGTCGGTAATGAATACCGCCTGCGCGGCGCGGTCGACGTGCCGCTGGGCGAAAGCGTCCGCACGCGTCTGAACGGCTTCTACAGCAAGTACGACGGCAACATCGTCAACCGGGCGACAAATGGCCGCGTCAACGGCTGGGAGCATTACGGCGGCCGTCTTGCCGTCGATATCGACGCGGGTCCGAATGTGCAGATCGCACTGCGTGCCGACTATCACAAGAACAACGACAATTGCTGCGCCCAGATTCCGGGTACGTTGCCGCTGTTGGGCACGGGTGCCGTGAATACCACCAGCCTGCTCGTTCCGTTCCTGACACCCGACGCGCAGGGCGACGCGACGCGGACCATCAACCAGAACCTCGTCACTTCGACGATCGAGACGGGCTATGGCTTCTCGGCACAGATCGATGCGCAGGTCGGCGGCACCGGGCCGGTATTCACCTCCATCACCGCCTACCGGAACTGGGAAAATACCGAGGTTCGCGACGGTGACTGGCTCGACCGCGCCTATATCGGCTTCAACCAGCTTCACGATTTCGGCCCGCAGATCGGCGATACTTTTTCGCAGGAATTCCGCTTGGCCTCGTCGGGCAAGCAACTGATCGATTACACGGTCGGCGCGTTCTACTCGCGCGCCTATTCCGAGCGCAGCTTCACGCGAAGCGATGTCGTTTGCGCCTCGGCGGTCGCACCTGCGCCGACGGTGCTGACACCGTGCACCAGCGCGTCGGCAGCACCCTCGACGACGCCTTCGGCAACGGCGGTCTTCGGCTCGACCTTCAAGAACCTGGCGTTCTTCGGCCAGGCGACGCTCAACCTTGCCGACCGCTTCCGCGTGATCGGCGGGCTGCGCTACACATCGGACCAGCTCGACGTCTTCCACAGCCGCGTCGCAACAGGACTCGGGACGGCGAACAGCGCCAACACCGGTCTTGTAACCGTTCCGGCGGCCGCACCCGGCATCCAGCCGAATTTCGACCAGGGCGTCTTCGACCGCTTCAATGCGCTGGTCGCGTCCGGCCTGAGCGTGACGGTTGCCGGCAATCAGGCACCGCTGGCGTCGAATGGGGTGCCTTTCCGCACCAAGACGACGAACACCAACTGGTCGGGTAAGGCGGGCCTGCAGTTCGACGTGGCAGACAACGTCATGGCGTACGGCACCTATGCGCGCGGCTATAAGGGACCGGCGTTCAACATCTTCTTCAACCTGACGGCGACGGGCACCAACGCGATTGCTGCGGAAACGTCGGACGCCTATGAAATCGGGCTGAAGGATACGCTGTTCGGTGGCAAGCTGGTGCTCAACCTCGCCGGCTATTACGCCAAATATTCCAACTTCCAAGCAAACAACCCCGATCTCGTCGCGGGCGTCATCGTCTCGCGCTTCACCAACGCCGGTACGGTGTCGACGCGTGGAGGTGAGCTCGACATGATCTGGCGTCCGGTCCGCGATCTGAACGTCACGGGCGGCGTCGCTTATACGGACGCGCGCGTCGATGCGTTCAACGCCCCCGCCGGTTCGACCGCCGCTCAGGTAATCCAGCCGGGCACTCCACTCGCCTATGCGCCGAAGTGGAAGGGGTCGCTTTCGGCCGATTACCGCTGGCGTACCGGTGGGGCCGTGGATTTTCTGTTCGGCGCGCAGGGCAACACCCAGTCGAGCCAGTTGTCGACCTTCTCGCCCGACCCCGTCGTGCGCGGACTGTCGACGATCAAGGCCTATACGCTCGTCAACCTGTCCGCAGGTATCAGTGCGGCCGACGACCGCTGGCGCGTCACGTTCCAGGCGCGTAACGTGTTCGACACCAGCTTTGCCGCGGCGATCTCGAACGGCGGCCCGGGTGGCGCCTATCTCTACCAGATCCCGCGCGATGCCGACCGCTATTTCGGCGTGACGGCACGGATCAATTTCGGGAAGTAAGGCGCCACGAAAAGCCCGCCCTCCCAAGCCGGGAGGGCGGGCTTTTTTTGTGTCGGTCAGTCGTGCGCGGGACGGATGACGGGCAGCATGATGTGGATCCACAACAGCGCCAGCAGATAAGCGCTCGCGCAAATGGCGAACATCGGCCAGTAGCCCAGACCCGTGGACAGGCTGTAGCCCGCAAACCAGATCATCCCCGCGCCCGACAGATTGCCCGCCACGGCGCCGGCCCCTACGACGGTCGCGACCCGGGCAACGGGTACCGCGTCGGCCGTCATCCCGAACACATTAGTCGAAAATCCCTGGTGCGCGAACAGCGCGACACCGATGATGGCCGCCGCCGCCCAGGGGTTGGGCGCGTAGATCGCCAGTGGCATCGGCAGTATAAGGCAGGCGAAGAAAAACATCGACGTCTTGCGCGACCGGTTCATCGACCAACCCCGGTTGAGCAGCAGCGGGAACAACAGGCCCGACGAAAGCGCCCCCAGTGCTGCAAAACTATAGGCAAGTGCCGTTGGCCCGCCGAGCGTCCCCTGCTTCATGTTGAACACGCGCGCGAAGAAATCGGGCATGAAAAACAACAGGAAGAACCAGCCGAGGTCGGACAGTAGCTTGGCCCCGATGACCGCCCAGGTACGCCGATCCGAAAAAAGCTCACTCCAGTTGACCTTGCCGGGCGCATCGGCAGGGGTTGCGGCCGCTGGCACATCGACGGGCATTAGATTGCGAGTGCCGAGCACCCAGAAGACCAGCCAGAGGAACCCCAGCGCCCCCGTTACGATGAACGCCGCCTGCCAGCCGAATGCGAGCGCAAAGGGCGGAATCAGCAGGGGGGTTACGATCGCGCCGATATTGGGCGCGGTATTTCCGAGCCCGAGAGCAAAGGACCGTTCCTTGACCGGCAAATAAACGGCAGCCGACTTGACCGCTGCCGGGGTTCCGACGGTCTCTGCCGCCGCCAGCGCAACGCGGGCAACGACGAATTGCCCGACGGTTGCGGCAAAGGCATGGGCGATTCCCGCCAGACTCCACATGCCCACGCCCCAGCCCAGCGCCCGCCGCACGCCGAAGCGGTCCACGAACCAGCCGACGAAAAGAAATGAGAAAGCGGCGGTAATCTGGAAGGTCGTTCCAAGCAGAGCATAGTCCCGGTCGGACCAGTCGAAGCGTGCTTCGAGGGTCGGCTTGAGCAGCGCCAGCACCTGGCGGTCGACGTAATTCAGCGCGATCGCGACGAAGATAAGCGCAATCAGCATCGCGCGTGCCCGCGGCGTCGACCCGCCGCTCGTCGCTGCTGGGCTATTTTCCTCGATTGACATCGCTGTCATCCTCCCGTTTTGACACTGTCTTAGAGCGTCGTCAGACACGGGCAAGCAATGAAACGCGAACGAATTCTCCCGGCCGCGGCCGATCTCTACGGCGACCTGCTCGATGTTGCGCCCTCGGCGCCTTTGGGGTGGCGCGCCTATCTGCCGGGGCTGCTCCTGACCGGCATCGCATCGCTTGCCGCTGCTTATCTCGCCGAGCACTACGGCGCACCGATCATGCTGATGGGGCTGCTGATCGGACTCGCGTTCAACTTCGCCAACGCCGATGCACGGCTGCACCCGGGGCTCGGTTTTGCTTCCAAGACGCTGCTGCGCTGGGGGATCGTTCTCGTCGGCTTGCAAGTGACGTTCGGCCAGATTGCGAGCCTGGGCGTCCCCGCCTTTGCCGCCATCGCAGCCATGGTCGCGCTGGTCACGCTCAGCGGCACTGTGATGTCGAGATACATCGGGCGCGGCGCGGCGTTCGGGACGCTGGCGGGCGGGGCAGTCGCGATCTGTGGCGCGTCGGCGGCGCTGGCGCTCTCGAGCGTGCTCGGCGAGAAACGCGCCTCGCAGGCCCAACTTACGCTCGTACTGGTGGCCGTTTCCGCCGCGAGCGCGCTCGCCATGTCGCTCTACCCGGCGCTCGCGCACATGCTGCACCTGACCGACCGGCAGGCGGGCTTCCTTATGGGTGCGTCGATCCATGACGTCGCTCAGGCGCTGGGGGCTGGCTATTCCTATTCGCCCGAAGCCGGAGCGACGGCCACCGTGGTCAAGCTTACCCGCGTCGCCCTGCTCGCGCCCGCGCTGGCCGTGGTCTCCTATGCCTATCGGGATGACGGGGTATCGAACCGGGGTGGGGTGGGCGTTCCGTGGTTCGTCCTCGGCTTTCTCGCGTTGTGCGCTGTCCATTCGCTCGTCTCCCTGCCTCAGCCGGTAATCGACCTCGCCAAGCCTGGCGCTACCGCGCTGTTGCTGCTCGCGGTGACGGCAACGGGCATCAGGTCGCCGATGAACCTGCTCCTCGAGCAGGGCTGGCGCGCGTCGATGCCGGTCATAGCGGCGACGATCATCTCGTTCGTACTCGCGCTGGGTTCGGCCTTGCTGCTCGTCTGACTATCCACATTGTCACAATATCGTAACAGGAGAGTCACCGTTCAGACGCCGAAAATGCGCCGTCCTGTCACACGTCCCGCCTAACCGAGCCACGGGACGGAAAAGGGGGCCGGCGAGTCGGTCATTTCCGCATCCTCGATATTCACTCGAAGCCGGTGCGCCGGAGCGGAGATTATATGGCCTCGTTCAAAAGCCTTACCAAAGTCATGCTGTCGGGCGCATCGTTCGCTGCCCTTGCGGCATGCGGCGCCAGCGACATCGCTTCGCCGGGCACGGGCGGTAATGTAACGATCAACAACGTAACGCCTGCCCCGACGCCGACCCCCACGCCGACGCCGACCGGCGTGACCCCGGCGGGCGGCTGCCCGACGGTTGCTTCCGACCAGGGCACGATCACGGGGCCGACGGGGACGTGGCGCGTATGTCGCCTGCCGAACTTGATCACCTCGTCGATCACGCTGCCAAAGGTCGCTGGACTGCTTTACGAAATCAATAACCGCGTCAACGTCGGCTGCGACGGCGGCTTTTCGGCGCCGACGGCGGCAGCACCGGTCGCTTCGACAACCCTGGGCTGCAGTACGTTGACGGCCGATACCAACGTTACCCTCACGATTGCGCCGGGCGTAATCCTGTATGGGTCGACGGGCCAGTCGTGGATCGCGGTCAACCGTGGCAACCAGATCCAGGCTGTCGGCACCGCTTCGGCGCCGATCGTTTTTACCAGCCGTGACAACGTCCTCGGCATCAACGACGATACGTCGCAAGGCCAGTGGGGCGGCGTCGTGCTGATGGGTCGTGGCGTGATCACCGACTGTAACGTCGGTACGACGGCCGCAGGCACATGCGAGCGCGATACCGAAGGTTCGGCCGATCTTGCCCGCTATGGTGGCAGCAACAACGCCTACAACGCCGGCCGCATGAGCTTCGTTCAGATCCGCTATTCGGGCTTCGTGCTCGGAGCAGGTCGTGAATTGCAGGCGCTGACGACAGAAGGCATCGGGACGGGGACGGTCCTCGACCACATCCAGTCGCACAACAGCTCGGACGACGGTGCCGAGTTCTTTGGCGGTGCGGTCAACTTCAAATACTATGTTGCAACTGGTGCCGACGACGACAACCTCGACGTCGACACCGGTGCGCAGATGAATGTGCAATATGCGCTGCTCCTGCCCCGTGCGACCCGTGGCGATGCGCTGTTCGAAATTGACAGCAACGGTCTCGAGACCGACCTGCCGCGCACCAAGCTGACCGTCGCCAATTTCACGGCGATCCAGTCGCAGACGAGCGCGGACAACGAGGCGAACGACCTTGCGGCCGGCCTCTTCCGCGGCAACTCGGACACGACGCTGGTCAACGGCCTGATCTTGTCGCCGAACAACGAGTGCATCCGTATCAACGGCTCGGGTGCGACGGCCGCTACGCTGGCTGCCCGTTCGGTAGTCCTGCAGTGCAACGCCACCAAGTATCTCGGTACCGGGACCGTCACGGCGGCTCAGGTCGCAGCGGCGTTCGCCACCGGCACCAACTTCAACAACGATGCGTTCACGCCGTCGCTGACCAGCGTGTTCATCAACGGTGCGACCGAAACGGCCGTCACTGCGACGGATCCCAAGCCTCTGTCGGTCGGCGGAACGTTCCTCGACACCACGACCTGGATCGGCGCGGTTCGTAACGCGACTGACACCTGGTACGCCGGCTGGACGTGCAACACGGCGACGGTCAACTTCGGTGCGGGGTCGACAGCGTGTACCTCGCTGCCGACGACCTGATCGACACCTCCGTAACGCTGGCAGGGGCACCCGAACGGGGGTGTCCCTGCCTTTGCACCCGAATCTGGGGGATTTAGAATGTTCATGCCGCTGCACGTCGCGCGCGCTCTGCTCGTCACTTCGGCTCTCGTGATGCCGTCCTGCGTCCTGGCCCAAGGGACGACCGCACCGCCCGCGGATGCGCCGACGACCGGCCCGCAAACCGCTCAGCCTCCTGCCGATCCCGCCCAGTCAGAGCCAGCCCAGGAAGAAGTCGAAATTTCCGCACCGGGCGCCAACGAGATTGTGGTTACGGGTCGTCGCGATCGCAACATCGCCAAGACCTCTGACCAGGTCGTCTCGGTGCTCGGTGCCGAACAGATTGCCCGTACGGGCGAAGGCAATATTGCGGGTGCCCTCGGTCGCGTCACCGGCCTCAGCGTCGTCGGCAGCGGATTTGTCTATGTACGTGGCCTCGGCGACCGATATTCGCTGGCGCTGCTCAACGGCTCGCCGCTCCCCAGTCCCGAGCCGCTGCGTCGCGTCGTGCCGCTCGACATCTTCCCCAGCGGCGTCATTGCGTCGTCGCTCGTTCAGAAGAGCTATTCGGTCAATTATCCCGGCGAATTCGGCGGCGGCGTCATCAACCTGACTACCCGCGCCGTGCCGAAGGATCCGTTCTTCAACATCGGCATCGGTATTTCGGGCGACAGCGAGACGACCGGCAACATCGGGTACACCTATTTCGGGGCTCGCTGGGACAACCTCGGCTTCGACAATGGCGTGCGCAACACGCCCGCACCGCTGGCCGCGTTCCTGAAAAGCGGCGCGCGCCTGAGTTCGGGCACGGTCAACGCGTCGGCCGTTGCCAATGGCCTGGTCACCGGCCAGAACGCCGTCGTCCAGCGCTGGCAGGTCGTCCCCAATTTTTCGGCGAGCATGACTGGCGGCAAGTCGTTCGACGTCGGTGCCGGCCAGCTTGGCGTCATCGCGGCGGCGGGCTACAGCAATCGCTACACCACGCGCCAAGCATTGCGCCAGGCGTCGCTCGCTGCCGACATCGGCAGCGTCGAATCGAACTTTACCGAAAACAACACTGACCAGCGGATCGTCGTCAACGGCCTGCTGGGCCTTGGCTATGAGTGGGACAACAACAAGGTCCGCCTCACCAACCTCTACATTCGCGACACGATCAAGCAGGCGCGCCTGTCGCTGGGCAACCGCGGCGGCACTGCCGTCGACTACATGCAGCAGAAGACGGCATGGTACGAGCGACAGCTGATCAACTCGCAGTTCGTCAGCGAACTTCAACTGGCCGACGGCCTGCGCCTCGACATGCGCGGCGGTTATGCCAATTCGCAGCGCGAAGCGCCGGGCGAACTCGCGTTCGAATATGTGCGGACCAACACGACCGCCGATCCCTATGGGTCGTTCTTCATCAACACGCTGAACAACGGCAACCGCGGCGACGCCCGGACCACCTATTCGGACCTGAACGAGGATCTGTATTCGGCAAGCGCCGACCTCAGCTACCGGTTCAACGACAAGATCAGCGTGACGGTGGGCGGTCTGTGGTCCGATACGAAGCGGACGAGTTCGCGGCGCGATTTCCAGTTCACCGCGCCCGGCAACTTCCCGGTCGGCGTCGGCCTGCTGCGGCCAGACCTGCTGCTCGGCTCGAACGTGATCAATGCGTTCAAGATCGCGCTGATCGAGACCGATGAGGGCAATCCGGCGTTTTTCGCCCGGCTCAAGAATTACGCCGGCTACGCCAAGTTCAACGCCAAGTTCACCGACACGCTCAGCCTCGACGCGGGTGTCCGCTACGAGCGCGCAACGCAGACAGTCACGCCGATCCAGGTGTTCACCATTCCAGGTGCCGGAACGGCCGCGACCAGCCTGAAGCGCAACTATTGGCTGCCCGCTGCCACGCTAACCTGGGAAGTCCAGTCGGGTATGCAGGTGCGCGTCAGCGCCTCTAAGACGATCGCACGGCCGCAGTTCCGAGAGCTCATCAACCAGCCGTACTTCGACCCCGACTCCAACCGTCAATATCGCGGCAACCCGCTGCTCGTGGACAGCCAGCTCTACAATGCAGAGGCGCGGTTCGAATGGTATTTCGCCCCCGACCAGCGCCTGTCGGTGTCAGGTTTCTACAAGAAGATCAACAAGCCGATCGAAGCCTTTGTTACCGGTGGTGACCTGACGACATCGTTCGCCAACGCACCCAAGGCGACGCTTTATGGGGCGGAGTTCGAACTCCAGAAAAACTTCAATCTCGACGGGCTGTTCAAGGCGCAGAGCCTTGCTGAGCGGCGCATCGTGCTGACCGCCAACTACACCTACACAAAGTCCAAGATAAAGGTGTCGGCGACGGACACCACGGCAGTCTTCGGGGCCTTTTCGTCGCGCGCTGCGGACTATTTCCGTGACGGCGGCGCGCTGACCGGTCAGTCCGATCATATCGCCAACATTCAGGTCGGGCTCGAGCATCCCGATCGCCTGTCGCAGCAGACGATCCTGCTCAGCTACGCCAGCGACCGCGTGATCAGCCGTGGTCTCAACGGGTCGCCGCCGCAGCCGGACATAATCGAGCGCCCGGGTTTCCGTCTCGATTTCGTTGCACGTGAAGGCATTGAGGTGCTCGGCAAGGAAGTCGAGCTGAAGTTCGAAGCGCGCAACATTACCGGGCAGCGCCACGAAGAGTTCCAGCAATCGGGCAAGAACCGTATCGACGTGAACACCTATAACGTCGGCACTTCGGTTTCGCTTTCGGCAACCGTCAAGTTCCAATAGGCGCACACGTTCGGGCGGGTTGCCGCAGCATCTTTACAGCTGGTCACATTGTTGTCGCATGTCGCCCGACTATCCGGCATACAGCGGTCGGTATCGTCGGGCGGAGGGACACGGGCTCACATGCAATTCAAGCTTGGCGCCTGGCCGGTTCCAGCGCTGCGCCAGCGGACGTCGTTCAGCGTTGCGAGTGCCGCCGATATCGTGCTGATCTTGGCTATGGCCGGGGCATCGGTCGCTTTGCTTTGGGCAATTGTGCGACCGCTGGGTCCCGTTGGCCGCTGGCAGACCGTTCGCCCGGTCGCGGTGGCAGCCGATCCCAATCTGCTCACGCGTTTCGACCCGTTCTTCCGCGATGGAGGCGCTGCAGGGGCAGCGGCGGTCACGTCATTGCCGCTGAAGCTGTTCGGGATCAGGCTCGATCAGGCGATGGGCCGCGGATCCGCGATCATTGCGACGCCGGAGGGCGTGCAAAGCAGCTACGGCGTTGGGGAAGAGATCGTACCTGGGGTCAAACTCAAATCGGTTGCCTTCGACCATATCGTGCTTGAGCGCGGCGGCGTCGAGGAGCAATTGTTCCTCGACCAGTCGGTGGCGGCGCCTGTCGCGGGCGCCCCGGGCGCACCGGCGCCGCCAGCTCCATCCGGCACAGCGCCCGCTTCGGCGCAACTGACGCCGCAGGCCCTTGCCGAAGGGATTGCCTTTACGCCGCGTGCAGACAAGAGCGCGGGGCCGGGGCTGGTCGTCGCCCCGAAGGGAAGTGGCACTTTGTTCACCCAGACCGGGCTGGTGCAAGGTGATGTCGTCACGCAGGTTAACGGACAGCCGGTTCGTTCCGCCAGCGACATCGCCGATGCAGTCGTCCGGGTACCGCCAGGAGGGCGGCTGAATTTCATGATCGAACGT
>JANMJZ010000178.1:0-5171 GCA_031371635.1 Sphingomonadales bacterium
CTTTCTGGGACCGCATGTCGGCGGCGTTGCCGAGCTTTCCGATCTGGGGCGGCGATTTCGGGCGCGAATGGCTGCACGAGGCGTCCGCCGCGTTCGTGGCCGCCTTCGGCGTGCCAGGCTTTTTTCGCCCGAACCTGTTGCCGCCGTTCGCGGCTTTCCCCGGGTCGGCGAAAGCACTGAGTTTTTATGATTCGTCGCAACTTGCCAAAACACTCGACGATCTGATCGACTGGGAACTGCTGAACGACGGTCCGGTCGGCTGCGCGGTCGGTGCCGTCGAGATCGAAAGTGGCAATTTTCACTATTTCGACAACCGCAAGGAACGGCTCGACGCGCGGCACATCATGGCATCGGGTGCGCTGCCGCCGGGACTGCCACCGGTCGAAATCGACGGGAAATTGTGGTGGGACGGCGGTCTGGTGTCGAATACGCCGCTAAGCCATGTCCTCGATACGCAGGACGCCGATCTGTTGGTGTTTCAGGTCGATCTGTTTGCAGCCAGCGCAGTGCGCCCGCGCACGATGATGGATGTGATGGCACGCGAAAAGGAGATCCGATTTTCCAGCCGCACGCGCCAGATCAGCGATCAGATGATCAAGCTGCGCAAGGAGCGCGAGGCCATTCGCCGCGTGCTTGGGAAATTGCCCGAAGCAATGCGCAGCGACCCCGACGTCGTGCGACTGACCGAAATGGCGCAGGAGTTTCCCGTCAACATCGTGCAGCTGATCTACCGCGCGAACGCCTGGGAGGGCGGGGCGCGCGATTATGAATTTTCAGCGCGTACGATGGCCGAACATTGGGCCGCGGGCGAGGCGGCGGTTGCCGAGACGATCGACCAGGCAGGACTGATCGCGCAGAATATTCGCGATGGGAAAACCGCGGCGTTCGACCTCATGCCGCGCTAGACCCGGCGCACGCCGCGGTTTAGCGTCCGATTATTGCGCCCAGCCGGGCGGCCCGAGCCAGTGTAAGGAATTTCCATGAAGAACCGCCTGTTTGCCGGACTCTCGATCACTGCGGCCTTGCTCGGCACCACGGCGCATGCAGCCGCGGGACGCCTGCCGACGGGCGTTGTTCCAACGGCTTACGACCTCACGATCGATCCGGACGCCGACAAGCTGAGCTTCACCGGCAGCGGGACCGTGGCGATCGCTGTCACCCGGCCGACGCGGACGATCACGGTCAATGCCGCCGACCTCAGCATCCGCGATGTCCGGGTCGACGGGGGCGTTCCCGCGACCGTAAAGCTCGATGCTGCCGGGCAGACGGCGACGTTCACGTTCGCAAAGCCAGTGACGGTCGGCAATCACACCCTGGCAATGGCCTGGACGGGCAAAATCTTTCAATCGGCGACCGGCCTGTTCGCGATCGATTACACCAATACCGATGGCAGCAAGGACCGCATGCTCGCGACGCAGTTCGAAGCGCCCGATGCGCGGCGCTTCGCGCCGATGTGGGACGAACCCGGGCTGAAAGCCACCTTCAAGCTGAGTGCCGCCGCGCCGAACGGGCAGACGGCGTTTTCGAATATGCCTGTGACCGGCACGACCCAGGGCACCAACGGCAAGACGGTCTGGCACTTTGCGCCGACACCCAAGATGTCGAGCTACCTGCTGTATTTGGGCATGGGCAACGTCGAGCGGAAAACCACCATGGCGGGCAACGTCGAAATCGGGGTGATCACGCGCAAAGGCGTCGTCGATCAGGGCGATTACGCGCTGGCCAGCGCCAAGCGCATCCTGACGCACTACAACGACTATTTCGGTACGCCTTATCCGCTGCCGAAAATGGACATGATCGCAGGGCCGGGATCGTCGCAATTCTTTGGCGCGATGGAAAACTGGGGTGCGATCTTCTATTTCGAGCGCGTCCTGCTGCAGGATCCCAAGTTGGCGACCGAAAGCCAGAAGCAGGATATCTTCAACGTCGTCGCGCATGAAATGGCGCACCAGTGGTTCGGCGACCTGGTCACGATGTCGTGGTGGGACGACCTTTGGCTGAACGAGGGGTTCGCCTCGTGGATGGCTTCGAAAACCGCAAACGACCTCAATCCCGAATGGGGTGCCCTGACGCAGACGATGGCATTCGACCGGCAGGGTGCGATGTCGCGCGATGCGCGCGCCACCACGCACCCGATCATCCAGCATGTCGAAACCCCCGATCAGATCAGCCAGGCGTTCGACGACATCACCTACCGCAAGGGGGAGGCCGTTATCCGCATGCTCGAGGGCGCGGTTGGACCCGACGCGTTCCGCAGCGGCGTGCAGCGCTACATGGCGAAGTATAAATACGGCAATACCGTCACCGACCAGCTCTGGGCCGAAGTTGCGGCTGCGTCGGGCCAGCCGGTCAAGCCGATGATGGACAGCTTCACGCTGCAGGGCGGCGTGCCTCTCATCAAAGTGGGAGATCCGGTCTGCGCCCGTGGCACGACGTCGGTCGGGTGGACGCAGGCGCGCTTCGGCCTCGACGGCGCGTCGAAGACACCGCAAAACTGGATCGTGCCGGTCAGCGTCGGCCAGGCAGGCGGCAGTGCGCCGGTTCGGGTAATCGCGCCGGGATCGGCGACTGTGGTGTCGCGGGCAACGGTCCCCGGCTGTGGCCTCACGATCGTAAACGCCGGGCAGAGCGCCTATTTCCGGACGCTGTACACGCCATCGCACTTCGCCAAGCTGCAGGCCGGTTTCGCGACGCTGTCGGTCGACGATCAGGTCGGGCTCGTCGCCGACGGCTTCGGTCTCGGCAATAGCGGCGATCAGCCGGTCGAGCGGTACCTCTCGCTGATCTCGGGCGTTTCGCCCAATGCCTCGCCGATCCTGTGGTCGTTGATCACCGGGCAGTTGCAGTCGATCGACGGCACGCTCACCGATGCGCCCGAACAGGCCGCGTTCCGCTTGCGGGCGCGTCGCCTGCTGGCACCGCAAATGGCGCGTACCGGCTGGACCGCGCGACCCGGTGAGGCGTCTTCGCTCGCGACGCTACGCGAACGCGTGATCCCGGCGCTCGGGGAGTTCGGAGAGGAAGCGATCGTCACCGAGGGCAACCGCTATGCGCAGACCAGCTTCGACACGCCCGACGCGGTGCCAGGCTACATCCGCCAGCCCGCACTGCGGATTTTTTCGTACACGGCAGATGCCGCGCGGTGGGAGACGCTGCATGGCAAGGCAAAGATCGAGAAAAGCCCGGTCGCGCGACTCAATCTTTATGCCAATCTTGGCGCCGTTCGCGATGCGGCACTTGCGCAAAAGGCACTCGATCTGACGCTGACCGACGAGATACCGGTACCGATGCGCGGCAACGTGATTGCCGCAGTCGCGAGCGAGCATCCCGCCATGGCGTTCGATTGGGCGGTGGCGCACGCCGATGCGATCAACGCGTTCCTCGAAACCAGCACGCGGGCGGCCTTCATCGTCGGCTTGCCGAGCGGATCGAGCGATCCTGCCGTCGCCGCGCGCGTCACGGCCTATGCGGCAAAGGCACTGCCCGCAGGGTCACGCAAGCCTGCCGAAGTCACTACGGCGCTCATCAATTACCGCGCCGGGTTGCGCCAGCGGCTTGCCCCCGCAATCGCGCTGTGGGCGTCGAAGTAAGGGCCGGGCAATGTTTCTGACAGGCAAGACAGCCCTGATCACGGGGTCCACGTCGGGGATCGGGCTCGGCTATGCCAAGGCGATGGCAGCGCAAGGTGCAGACGTCATGATCAACGGTTTCGGCGATCCAGCCGCAATCGAGGAGGAGCGCGCCGGGCTGGAGGCGCTTTCGCACGGCAAGGCGCTGTATTCGGCGGCAGATATGACACAGCCTGCCAGCATCGCCGCGATGGTCGCGACATGCGCCGAAAAGCTCGGCGGGCCCGACATCGTCATTAACAATGCCGGCATCCAGTTCGTCTCCCCCGTCGATGAATTCCCCGACGACAAGTGGGATGCGATCATCGCGATCAACCTGTCGTCGGCGTTCCACGTCATCAAGGCGGCACTGCCGGGCATGAAGGCAAAAAAATGGGGCAGGATCATCAACACGGCATCGGCACATTCGCTGGTCGCGAGCCCCGACAAATCGGCTTATGTCACTGCCAAGCACGGCCTCGTCGGGCTGACGAAAACCGTTGCACTCGAAGTTGCGACGCACGGCATTACCGCGAACTGCATCTCCCCGGGTTATGTCTGGACACCGTTGGTCGAGCACCAGATCCCCGAGACCATGAAGGCGCGCAACCTCACGAAAGAGCAGGTCATTCACGACGTGCTGCTGGCGGCGCAGCCGACCAAGGAGTTCGTGACCTCCGAGCAGGTCGCCGCACTGGCGCTGTTCCTGTGCGGCGACGATGCCGCCCAGATCACCGGCGCCAACTTGTCGATTGATGGTGGTTGGACCGCGGAGTAGGGGCGCGACACACGCGACAACGTTCGTCATGGCCGGGCATAGCCGTCTGAAGGACGGCGTCGCTTCCGCTCGCCTATGCCCGGCCATCCACGACTTTCTTCGCCATCTCAAGAACGTGGATGCCCGGGACAAGCCCGGGCATGACGGCGAGGGGATGCTAGTCCCGCTTCAAGTCGATCGGAATTTGGCGAAAGCTGCTCTTATCTCAGTGTGAGTTGCGGCTTCTCCAGCATCAACAGACGCCATCGCAGCGTCTATGACCCGTAGCTCTTCAGGAGTCGCGAGGTATTCGCGATCTTGGTTTCCGTCATTGGGCTGATTTGATTTTTCTGCGGCCATCCGGAAAGGATATCACGCGCGTGTTCGTTCTCCAATCGTGAGAACCGAACCTATGCCCGCTTCCCGAACGCCAGCACGTGCAGCCCGAGCCGCTTCCGCACGATCCAGAACAGCAGTACGGTTTCGAATGCCAGCGAGATCGAGGTCGCGGCGGCGGCGCCGTGGCCGCCGTAGCGCGGCACCAGCACCAGGCACAGCACGACGTTCATGACAAAGGCGAGCGCATAGGCCAGCGCGCAGATGTGCTGGTGACCGAGCATGTTGAGCAGCCGCTCGACCGGGCCGATCGCCGAGCGCACCACAAGCCCGATGGCAGCAATCAGCATGATGTCGTAGCCGACCACGAAATGCGGCCCGAACAGCCACAATAGCGGCTTGCCCATCGCCAGCAGCGCGATGGTGGCGGCCAGCGAAGGCCAGAAAGTCCATTGTATCGCGTGCGCCAC
>JANMJZ010000259.1:0-13882 GCA_031371635.1 Sphingomonadales bacterium
CCGAAAGGAGTGTGGGTTCGATTCCCACCGCCCGCACCATCCAACTTTGCAGGTTCCGAATAGCCCACCGCACGGTGGCTGGAACCTGCGTCAGCGAAGTGCCTGGGCTGGGCGGCCCGCGCTTCGCTGCGCGAAATGACAATCGAACGACATTGTCATGTTGGCTTTTAGCAGACCATCCGGGAAGTAGCCGTCGCTAGAAAGTATGAATACTGAGCATTTATCGACCCCCATTGACATTACGCCTGGTGTGTGTCGATGGTGAACACCTTGTGTATCCAAAGAGGTGTCACGTGGCGGAGACGGGATTAAGAATTCGGGTCGACGACTCCTTGCGCCGCGACTTTATCGAAATCTGCAAGTTGAACGACACGACCGCAGCCCAAGTGCTTCGCGGCTGCATGCGATCATATTTAGAGGAGCACGCGCCATCCTCAGGTCAAGGGCAGTTGTTCGAGACCGCCGTCCGTAGCGTTGCCGACGGCTCCAAGAGTTCAGGAAGCCCAGCATGACCGTACATCAGATGAGTCAGCTGAAAGCCGTATCGCTATTCGCGGGCGGCGGCGGGATGACACTTGGTTTTGCGAAGGCTGGCTTCCAGACCGTCCTTGCTACGGACCTCGAGCCATCTTCGGCGCGTACGTTCTCGACCAATCTGCCCCATGTGCCATTCGTGCTCGGCGACATTCAGCATCTAGGGCGCAATGAGATACTGAGGGCGACTGGTGGTTTGAAAATCGACCTCGTCTATGGCGGACCTCCGTGCCAAGGCTTCTCGACTTTGGGCAACCAAAATCCGGCAGACCCGCGCAACGGCTTGTTCTGGCGCTTCGTCAACGTAGTCGATTGGCTTCAGCCATCCTGCTTTGTATTGGAGAACGTCAACTATCTCCGCACGCAGTATGGAGGGCGGTACGAGGCGGAGATCGTCGCTGCTTTCCAGCGTCTGGGCTATTGTGTGAAAGTCACGACCCTCAACTCGGCAGACTTCGGCGTGCCTCAGGTGCGGAAAAGGGTCTTCTTTTTCGGTACACGGGCAGACGGAGCGTTCGAATGGCCTGCCCGCACACATGGCGAAGGTCTCAAAGAATATGTCGGCGTCGGTCTGGCACTTGCGGACATACCTACTGACTCGCCGAACCACCGGCATCTCAACCACAGCGACAAGGTGATCGCGCGCTATCGCCTGATCCCGGAGGGTGGGCGCATGCCGCCGCCCGGCGAGCTGCCGGAGGCCATTAGGCGGAAGAACTTTGGCAATACGTACAAGCGTCTTCACCGGTCTCGCCCATCCTTAACCCTCGTTCCCGGTAACAATGCGTTTCCGGTTCACCCGATCGAGGACCGTAGCCTGTCGGTGCGAGAGGCTGCACGCATACAGGGCTTTCCCGACGATTATATCTTCGAGGGCTCGCGCGCTGAACAGTGCAGACTGGTTGGTAACGCCGTTCCTCCCTTGTTGGCGAAAAGGCTGGGGATCGCAGTGCGACATCACATCGAAGCCAGCCGTACCTTCGCGGCCGTCGCTAATCATGCGGTCGAAGTCCCGGTGGCTCAGCCCGTCCGCCGCCCAACGCGCCCGGGATCGTCCAGTCTCAACGCGGTGAGTTTCTTCACCGGCATCGGAGGGCTGACGCTCGGGTTCATGAACGCAGGGGTCAACGTCAGGGCGTCATTTGATCTCAAGAAAAGCGTCGCCCGGAACTTCGAATTGAACTTCCCCGACACGCACCACGAGACGGCGGATGTGGGTACGCTGTCCGCAGAAGATGTACGCATGTCCGCAGGCACGGATCAGATCGACATCGTCTTCGGCGGGCCGCCCTGCCAGGGGTTCTCGATCTTTGGACGCCGCCGCTTCGTAAACACGCGCGAACATCGGCCTGACCAGGACGAACGGAACGAGGTTTCGATAAAGTTCATCGAGCTGGCGATCGAACTCGCGCCACGGGCGATCTTCATGGAGAACGTGAAAGGCTTCCTGTCGACCCAGCGTGGTGAAACCACATACCTAAACGAGGTTGAACAACGACTCGGTCGAGCGGGCTATGACTTCGAGCATCGCGTCGTTAACTGTGCCGGCTACGGCGTTCCGCAATCCCGCGAGCGCTTCATCCTCGTGGCGTGGAAGAGCGGGTCAACCTTTGTCTGGCCCGAGCCAAAGCATCACGCCGATCCTAAGTCCTGGCAGAGGCGATACACAACCGTGGGAGATGTCATTACTGACCTCATGGACTCTTCCCGCGAGGGAGAGGAGTTCAGTCACGTCCCGATGAACCACAAGCACTTGGTCGTCGAGCGTTACAAATTGATCCCGGAAGGTGGCCGCCTTCCAGAGGGCACGCTGCCCGATGCCCTCAGGAAGGGGTACCGGTCCGACAACGTCAAGAACTACAGCCACGTCTACAAGCGGCTATCAATGTCGGCACCAGCGACAACGATGGTGCCCGGTCATAATGCTTTCCCCGTCCATCCGATACTACACCGCACCCTGACCGTGCGCGAGGCTGCCCGCATCCAGACCTTCCCTGATTGGATGAGGTTCGTAGGTACTAGGCAGCAGCAATGCACGCTCGTCGGCAACGCGGTCCCCCCACTGCTGGCGGAAATCTTCGCCACGGCGATCGTGAAGGGCCTTATGGGTAACTTTACGAGCGCCGGATTTAAGCGAGATGTTTACGATCTCGCCGCCGCCTCATGAACACGCATGACGTCCTTGCCTTCGCGGTTGCTCAGGAGGCGATCCGACGGGTCGCGGCGGCCCAGCCGCCATGGAATTCAGTACTGTCCCCGACGAGTTACATAACCTCGTCGCGCACTTGGCCGGTTCCCGATTTTGTGCTCGTCGATCCACACAGCCGCGTTACGGTCGGTGCCGAGTTCAAACCACCTCAACAAACCAAGCGGGAATACCTAACCGGCCTTGGCCAAGCCATCGCCTATTCACGCGACTTCCACTACGGCGCTTTGATCCTACCGACGATAGCGGATGACGGATATCCGATCGCGCAGCACGTGGCGTCGGTTCTTGCCGAGCCCGACCTCGCCGCAATGCCTGTGGGACTCTTCGCATACGATCCCGCGGCCCTGTCGTCGGCAGCGCCGCAGTTCTCTGAATTGCGTTTCTTTGGCCACCGGTCGCTCGCACCTAGTTCGGCCGCTACACTAGATCAGAGCTTTTTCGCGAAATGGCGAGAGATGAGCCCGCAGGAGATGCTGACACTACTCCAAGGTAGCTATGACGAGATGCGTGCTCCTACGCCCGGCAATGCGACAATTCGCGACAAGGCGTTCACCGCGCTATGGACCGCCATCCAGGCCGGGACTATCCAGCACTGGTCTGGAGGCGTTCGAAACTACAACTCGTCGTCCCGTATGAAGGTGGCGGTTTCGAAGAACTATAGGAACTTCCTTTTTCACATTGGCTGGACAGACCCCTCTGGATCGTTGACGAAGGAGGGATTGGATGCCCTTCACACGGGGACGCTATACGGGCACGGCTCCCAACCCTTCTTGGATGTGATCGCCCGTTCGTTGCTCGAGGAGGGCAAGCACCTGATACTTTTCAACGCCATCTCCGAATTCCAGGATGCCGTCGCCATCACGCTGGACGAGCCGACGTGGCTGCAACAATTAGAGGATGAACTTGAGAACCGGGGTCTGCTCAAACGGAACCCCGCCCGCCACGCCGCCGCGGTCGCGCAATCGTCGCGACAGTTTCTTAAGGCCGAGAAGCAGCTTTGGCGAAACCTACAGCTCATCGTGCCGCGCGGCGCGCGCGCCTACCATCCCGGCCGCGGTCTAATATTCAACTGGTCAAGGATCACCAGCCTTCTCCAGGGCACCTTCTAAGGCTAAGATCTCCTCTCGACTGACGGCCCGTTGGGCTGCTCCGGCTTACGCCTGCCATCGGCCGCGCGCACCGGAGAGCGACGGCGCGTTCGCCGAGTGTCTATCAGAGCACAGCCATCGCTGGCTCGCCAGCCCGGAACGACCGACGACCCTCCTCGAACCGAAGCCGCTGGCTGTCGGCAAACTGCTTCGCCCAGCATAGCCCGTCGACGAGCTCCATCTGAGCGATCGTCGCACACGAGATCTCGAGCAGGCGCGGGCTGGCGTAGACCACCGCCAAACAGCGGGCGCGGCTGAGCGCGACGTTGAGCCGGTTGCGGCTATAGAGGAAGCCGATGTCGCGCGGCAGATCGTCGCCCGACGAGGTCGCCATCGACACGAGCACCACCGGAGCCTCCTGCCCCTGAAACTTGTCGACCGTGCCGACCCGCGCCCCCTCCGGCAGCGAGCGCTTCAGCAGCTCGATCTGCATATTGTAGGGTGAGACCACTAAGATGTCGTCCACCCCGATGACGTGGCGCGCGCCATTTCGGTCGATCCAAGTCGATCCAAGCAGGTTTTGGTATGTTCGCGCCAGCCGCTCCGCCTCCTCCGGCGACCGCTGGGAGCATCCACCATGCGCGACGTCGACGAACCGCAGCCCGGCTGGCGCAAGCGCTTCGGGATCGCGCTCGACCTCGACCTCGAGGCGCTGCATCGCGCAAGATTCCTCGGCCTCCATCCGACACTCGTAGACTGCATCAGAGATGAACCCGCAGAGGTCCGGGTGCATGCGTCGGGTCACCGGCAGGAACACGCCCTGGTCGGAGGGCACCGTAGCCCGCCCCTCGAGCAGGTGATCGAGCGCGGACCGGCCGCTGCCGCCGGGATGCGTCCCCTTGATCGGCTGCGAAAGCTGCATCTGGTCGCCCACGAGGACGATGTTGCGCGCGGACACGCCCATCGCGATCACGTTCGCCAGACTAACCTGACCCGCCTCGTCAACGAACAGATAGTCGAACGCTTGGTCTAGCTCCTCGCGAGCGAACAGCCACGCAGTGCCGGCCACCAACTGGTGCTCGGGCCGAACGCCTCCACCGGAGCGGCTCACGACATCCTCGATCCAGCCGCGCGAGTTCAGCGCCTGCTCCTCGCGCGTCGACTTCTTCATTCCTCGCGCCCGCAATCCCTGCGCCGTGGCCAAGGCCTCGACCTCGGTCAGCAGATTGTTGATCGCCTTGTGCGAATGCGAGGAGACGCCCACGCGCTTGCCCGCCGCGAGCAGCGCTACGATCGCCTGCGCGGAGGTGTATGTCTTCCCGGCACCGGGCGGACCTTGCACAAGGAGATAGCTGTCGTCGAGGACGCGAAGTGCTTCAACGGCACCAGGAGTTGCATCGACGTCATCGGCAACGACGGGTGTCCCGGCGACTCGCCCGCTGAGCCGGGGGCGGTCGCGGCGCAGGACGGCCGTGACTGCCGCGTAGCCCGTGCCGCCGCTCGCGACGTGGTTGGCGTACCGGTGGACCGCGTCGCGCAGCTGCTTGTCCCCGACCGGGCCGTCGGGGATCAGCGAGCAGCCGCTCGGGAGCGGCGTTACGCTCGGCCCCTGCTTCAGCTCGACAATTCCAGCGTCTTCGTCGAGTGCAAAGACCTCGCCGGCGGGCTCGAGCGTCCCCGATCGCAATGGCGTGTCGCCTACCTTCATTTTGAAGTCCTGCGCGGGGAAGGTGAACGAATGCACGAGCGAACGCTTCTCGGGCCGTGGCCGGCGCGCCGGGTGCGGTCGGAGGTCTGAGAGGCACTCGGCGTCCTCGAGTAGCGCCTCCACGTCCATTTCCTGACGCGCGAACATAGCCCACCACGTCGGTTTCGCCTCACGCCTGTGGAACTCGAGCAGATCAACGAGCAGCCGCCGCCAGAGCTCGGACCCGCTCGCGAGCACAGCCTCGGCAAGCTGTCGGGTCCGGTCCTCTGCCTCGATCCGCGCAGCGGTCTTCACCGGATCGGGCGGTGCCAGTGCCTTGCCGGTGAACCACGGCGTCGCGGGCGGCCTTAATGAGATCAGCCAATCGCGGCACATGCGCGTCGATCGGCAATCGACCTCGTTGTATTCGCGGATCTCATCGAGGAGACGCGCATCACCGAGCCTGCGCCAACGCTCGTATATAACAATGCTGTCGCCAGCGGTCTTCACTTCGCCCTGTCTCCCGCCGGGAAGGTAGAATGCCTCCATGTTCTTGATCGAGTACCGCGGCTCGGACGTCCGCACGCCCTCCGCCACCACTTTATAGAGGTCGACGAGTCGGTCGCCGCGCAGCAGATCGTCGACCTCCGCCTCTCGCGTCCCGTGCCACATCGCAAGGCGCTTCAGCGCCGTCTCCTCGTATGCGGCGTAGTGAAAGACGTGCGCCAAGGGATACCTCGCGAGCCGCTCGGTAATGAAGTCCACGGTGCGCTCAAACGCAACCCTCTCCGCGTCGCGGTCGTGTGCCCAGAACGCGTTGAACCGGTCCTCGCCGCCTTCTAGCGCCACGATGCCGAAGAGGTATTCGAGGCCGCCCTCGTATAGGGGGTCGCCTTCCATGTCGAAGAACATGTCGCCCTCGTCGGGACGGGGCATCCGGGCGAAGCCGCGACCGGGCGCGGGCGGAAGCAACTCGACGCTCCGCTCGCCGGTCCGGCGGTGGATCGCCTGAAGCCGAGCCTGCGCGCTAAGCTTTACTACCGTAGCGGGCTGCATACCCGCGATCCGGGTTCCTTCCGCGAGCGCCGCAAGCGCGTCGATGTCGCCAACCCCCGCCCCTCGAAAGGCCGCCACCTGCGCGCGGCCCATACCAGCCACGATGGACAGATGGCCCGCAGCTTCCCAATCACCCTCGCATCGGTCCGACCAGCGGCAAAACTTGCAATGACCGCACGGGTCGCCAGCTGACGTCTTGGGAACGGCGTCAACGAACGCCTCGAATCGGGCGCGGGCGAACGAGAAGTAGTGGATGACCGAGTCGGTTCGCAGCGTCGCGGTTTCGCCGGTGCCCAGCACGACGTGCATCGCAGGCGGCGCGGCGCCCTGCACATCGGCGAGCATGTCGGCGTAGACGCAGAGCTGCAGGACGTGCTTGGGCTTCGCGCTTCGCGCGAGTTTTGTGTCCGCTACGTCGTAGATGTATCCGCCGAGCGCCGAAGGCACGCCGTCCCGTTTCAGGAGGAAATCCGAGTAGCCGTGCCAGCGCCCGGAGTAGAACGCGCCCTGATAAACCACGTCGGCACCGTCGCGCATCGCTTGGCGCGTGGCGTCCACGCGCGCTTCCAGTGCAACGTCGGCGGGAATGTCCGCGACTGTGCGGCCATCGCCTGTCAGCCGTGCCAAATAAGCCTTTTCATGCTCGATGCCCTTCTCCTGCAGTAGGACGGCGGTGTCATCGTCGGGAGGGAAGGCAACAGGTGCTGAAAGATTGCGTACGTCGAGGAAGGTCGCGTGCGGACAGCCCATGAAATTGACGAGGTCGCTCGCCGAGAAGATAGTCCGCCCATCGCGCTTCAGCATAGCCCACCCCCTTCGTCACAACGGTGATGGTCGCTGGCACCGTCCACAACCACGTCTACGCTAGCTATATGACAGAAGCTGTCGTATAAATACTGGTCGATGTCCTACCGCAACGCCATCGATCTGCTCACCATCGCATCGCGCGCGGCATCGGCGCGCGGCGTTAGCCTCGACGAGATAGCTGAGGTCCTTGAGCGCGACTACCGCACGGCGCAGCGGGTGGTCGCGGCGCTCGAGCAGATGTTCCCGGAACTTGAGAAAACGAAGGATGAGACGAGCGGCAAGCTTCGATGGAAGCTGCCACGCACCGCGATCGCTCCGCTGCTGACACCGACCGCCGAGGAGCTTGCGGCGCTCGTGCTTGCGCAGGAATTGCTCGCTGGCGGTGCGGGTGCCGACCAGGTCGAGGCTCTAAGGTGCCTCCACGCCAAGATCCTCGCGCTTATCCCCGACGACCGTAGCCGCCGCATCGAGACAGACGAGGAGGCGCTGCTTCTCGCGCTCGGACACGCCGTGCGGCCGGGGCCCCGGCAGGTGCAGAGGCCGTCGGTCGATATCGCCATCTCCACGGCGCTAAAGGCTTCATCGCAGCTCCGAATCCACTACCGCGGGTGGAAAGACAAGTCCGCCCGCGAACGAACGGTCGCGCCGCATGGGCTTCTCCTTGGAGCGCGCCGTTACCTCGTCGCAGTCGATCTCAAGAAGGTGGGCGGCGGCCTACAGCACTTCCGCGTGGACGGCATTGAAGAGGCGACGGTCTTGCCTGACGTCTTCGAGCGCAAGGAGGGCTTCGACCTTGGCGAGCACGCGGGTTGCTGCTTCGGCTCCTACCAAGAGCAGGGAGGGATGCACGATGTGGCTTGGCGCTTCATGCCAAAAGCGGCCGAGCGAGCTGCCAGCTTCCTGTTCCATCCAACACAGATCAGCGAGCCGCAAGGCGATGGCTCGCTGGTTGTGCGCTTCCGCGCGGCTGGCCTGCTCGAGATGTGCTGGCACCTTTATATGTGGGGCGACACAGTCGAGGTGCTGTCCCCGCCGGAACTCGCGCGCCTAGTGGACGGGCACCGCAGATCCGACCTTGCCTCGCTTCCGTGAGGAGGCCGGGGGATGCCCGCCCCCCCCGGTCAGCAGTCGGGTAGATCGTCGAGATTGTTGCGCGACGTCGTGTCGCGATCGGTCCGCAGATACTTGCCAGTCGCACCCTGCACGACCCTAATCTGCGTTTCCGGATAATTGGCCCAGTTCACCCAGTAGCTGTGAGCGCCTGTTTCAATGTCGCCGATCGCGTCAGCCTTAGAACGAGGGGACCAATAATCGCCCGCGTTGCATAGGCGGGTGATGTCACCCTGCCTGTCCTTGCCGGTCGCCCGGACGTAACGCTTCGCCATCGCTCAGCCCTCCTTAACTGTGGTGCGGGGGCTCGCCTTGCCGTGCGCCGTCGTGACGTACCGTCCGGAGATAGCGCTTCGGTATGCGCCTCCCGACAATCCGCTCGGGCCACGCGCCTCGCAAACTGTTGTTCGCGGACTACTTTTGCCGTGCTTGGCGGTCACGAACCGCCCGCTGATTGCGCTGCGGTAGCTGCCACCGCCGCCTTTCGCTTTACCCATGTTCATCTCCATCGTCGCCGCGACTCGCCGTCGAGCCACGGACTAGGAGTGGCGACCATGCAGGACAGATCGCGTCGTATTCGAAGATCGGCGGGTAATTGATGTTACGCTGGCAATTGACCACTCTTCGCCGCCCTCCACTCCTTTCATTTAGCCCGTCAGCATCGCCCGCGTCTCCGACAACCGAATAGCCCTCCTGTCGCTGTTACTCCGCGCAGGGGAATAGGCCGGGACCGGCAGGGAGTTGCTTGCCGCCGCGGCGCGTCCGTCGACGTCGGGCCCCGCAAGGGCGCTGTTCTTGTGCCGCGCTGCGGCTGGGGGAACCTGCCGGTTTCGTCGAGTGGGAGCAAGAGAACCGAACGGCTCCGTGTCCTTGATTGGTGGGAACACCAAGGGCTTTGCCCTCTCGTTCCGGAACCAGCCGACGAACCAGAAAATGGTCGGCGACCATTGAGATCGCCGACCTGAAGGTTTATTTCGGGTGCTTGATCCGCTCGCGTTCGGTCGTAGCCGGATGGGCTTTGGCGTAACGCTCGGTTACGAACTGGCCATCCTTCGAGCTGCGGTGCGACACTTGTGTCGGCACTTTTTCTTTCGACATTTTGCTTTCCACTTCGTCATTTTGGGGCGTGTTGATGCCCCGAGGAAGCGGCCCTTAACGTTGCGTCCATACAAAGCCGTGCTATGGGCACGGTGCTAGTCTCTGGTGGAACGCTTTCCCGTACACGGGCCGCGAGATGCACAGGGAAACTTGTGGGGCGCGGCTTGGCCGCGTCCCATTTTTCCTATAGCAGCTCCTTTTTCTCGCTGAGCCGGGCATGGGCTTGAACCAGGCCTGCCGCTTTGAAGCGTTCGAGATATTGATCCTGGGTCGGGTTCGAGATCGTCATCGCCGCACGGTGATGGCGACACGCGGTCAGTGCCTTGGTCCGGTCGATATCGATGATGTTTACGATGAAATCGTCTGGATGGACGACTTCGAGCTGATAAGGCGTAATTTTCTCGGTCGGAAAGTGCTTCAGATTTGCGGTGATGATGCCGTGGCATTTGCCGACGATTGCGGCTGCGAGCACATGGCAATCATCGGGATCAGGCAGGTCGAGGATCGACGCAATCGGGCCGTACCCTTCGACGATTGCATCGGGGAACTGCTCCCGCATTATCGCTTCGAGCTGGTCGAGCTTTTCGTCCGTCAGATCCGGATGCCGGCGCTGTACGCTGCGTCGCCATTCTATCAGAATGTCCGCTGACCATACCGGGCGAAACAGGCGCTCCGACGCAAACCAGAGCATTGCACCCCGCAGAAACGCGGGGTGCAACACATTGGCGTCAAGCAGCGCTGAGTATCGCCCGACCAGCATCGATCAATCCTTCGAGCCGACCGGTTCGTCGTCGTAGAGACCAAGCTCTTCGTCCAACGCGACCATTTTCTTGAGGTTCTCGCTGCGCGCGAAAGCAGTTTTCGTGCGGTAGTTCAGAACCTCTCGGGCTTTGAGTTTCCGGTGAGTGCCGACCATCCTGTACCCGAGCGCATTCTGTTCGAGCAGCTTGACTAGATGCGGACGCGAGACGTTGAGTAGGTCTGCGGCCTGCTGCGTTGTCAGTTCGGCATTGACCGGCACGATAGCGACAGCGTTGCCGTTGCCCATCTCGACCAGCATGTTCACGATCATCCGAAAAATGCTCATCGGCAGGCTGATCGGCTCGACGTTCACTGCGTCGCCATTAGCAGGCTGCGGCACAAAGCTGATCGACGGGCTGCCACGATCCAGCCGCGACATCGCACGCGCGGCGGTGCTCGCAGCGACGATATCTTCGGTGCTGGGTTCGTGCAGCTCTTCAAAATTTACAGCTAACGAAGCCATGTTTCTGCTCCTTCTATTTCTGACGCGCATATATGCGACAATCGCAATAAGTGCAATAACTGAAATAAACGAAACGTGTTGACATTTGGCTGCATGAGATGACGGTAAACCTTTCCTCAGGGAAAGCGCACTGTGCTCGCGACCTAAACCGATGAATCGATGGCTTCATCGATAGCATTCACCGCATACATGAGGCCCGCTTTCAGCGAGATCAGACTGAGTGCGGAGACGTTCAGCTCGCGGCCTGCGAGCACGAGCAATGTTGCCATGATGACGTCTGATTCCCTCGCCAGCTGGACGAGATGGCAGCCGGACGGTCCGCACGCTCCGGCGAGCCAGTTCTTCGCGGTGCGTTCGCTGGCACCGGTCCAGCGCATCACGGTCTTTGCGGCGACGTGCGACGACCCCAGTTCCTCGCGCAACGCGGTGCTGATCGCTTTGGCAAACTCCCCTGGCGCGATGCGTTTTGCCGATCTTGGAAATTCTTTGCCCTTTTTAGGAAACATGTTGCTGCGCCTTTCGCGGTACGGCGCAGCGGTGCGATCATCGTCGCCGGCCAATTCACATTGGACCACCCATGGTTATCGATTGGAGTCAGTCGGGTGCAGAAAGGCCCCCAGAACGTCCCCCGATACGGGCCGCTCAGTATGTCCGCATGTCCACCGAGCATCAGGAACATTCGACGGATAATCAGGCAGCCGCCATTCAGATTTATGCGGACCGGCGAGGCTATGAGATCGTCCGCACCTACGCCGACGAGGGCAAGAGCGGCTTAAGTCTGGAGGGGCGCGATGCGCTCAAGCAATTGCTCGACGATGTTGCCGTGGGTGCCGTCGATTTCGAGGTTTTGCTTGTCTACGACGTCAGTCGATTCGGGCGTTTTCAGGATCCCGACGAGGCGGCGCTCTATGAAATCCAGTGCAAGCGCGCGGGTATCCGCGTGCTTTATTGCGCCGAGCAATTCGAGAATGATGGCACCATCGGATCGTCGATCATCAAGACGGTCAAGCGCGCGATGGCGGGCGAATATAGTCGCGAACTCTCGGTCAAGGTTTTCGCCGGTCAGTCGCATCTGATCGGCCTTGGCTTTCGTCAAGGCGGCGCGCCTGGCTTCGGGCTGCGGCGCAGACTCGTCGATCAATCGGGTTCGCCCAAGGGCGATCTTGCCCGCTGCGAACACAAGAGCATCGCCACCGATCGGATCATCCTGGTTCCTGGACCCGATCAAGAGGTCGCGATCGTACGCGATATCTACCATGACTTCGTCAACCAAGGCCGAAGCGAACGCGATATCGCCGCTGCGCTCAACGCGCGTGAGATTTTATCGGATCTTGGTCGTCCCTGGACGCGCGGCACCATCCACGAAATCCTGATCAACGAAAAATATATCGGCAACAACGTCTGGGCACGAACGTCGTTCAAATTGAAACGCCAGCATGTCCAGAACACGCCCGATGCCTGGGTCAGGGCGGACGGGGCGTTTACGGCGATCGTCGATCCGGCGATGTTCGCGCGGGCGCGATCGATCATAGCGGCACGGTCGGTTCGTCTGACCGACGACGAGGTTCTCGAAAAGCTCCGCGAAATCCTGGGGGCGAATGGCAGCTTGTCGGGGCTAATTATCGACGAAGCCGAAAATTGCCCGTCGAGCAGCGCCTTTCAGGCGCGCTTCGGCAGCCTGTTGCGCGCTTATGCATTGGTCGGGTTCACGCCCGATCACGACTATCGCTATATTGAAATCAACCGGGCGCTGCGCCGGTTACACCCGTCGGTGATCAAGACCGTTATCGACGGCGTGATGGCGTCGGGCGGCAGCGTCACCCAGGATGCCGCGACCGACCTTCTCTCGATCAACGGCGAGATCACCGTCGCCGTTGTGATCGCGCGGTGCAAGCTGACCACAGCGGGGTCGGCGCGCTGGAAAATCAGGCTCGATACGCCGCGCAAGCCCGACCTCACCATCGCCGTTCGCATGGACCGCGATAATGCGCATCCGCACGATTATTACCTATTGCCGCAACTCGACATGCGCGAAGCGGTGCTGCGGATGGCCGAGCACAATGGTCTGTCGCTCGATGCGTATCGCTCGGCATCGCTCGACGATTTCTACGCATTGACCGCGCGTTCGCCTTGGTTGCTCGCAGCGTGACCGAAGCAACCCCTTCGCAACGGATCGAAATGATCCCCATCGATCGCATTACGGTCGTCAATCCGCGGCTGCGCAGCAAGCGTATCTTCAAAAGCATCGTCGAAAACATCGCTGAGGTCGGCCTGAAGCGCCCGATCACCGTCACGCGGCGCAGTGAGTCCGGTGGACCTTTTTACGATCTTGTCTGTGGGCAGGGGCGGTTGGAAGCATTCCGCGATCTGGGTCAAACCGAGGTTCCCGCGCTGGTCGTGGTTGCCGACCCCGAAGACTGCCTGATTGCCAGCCTTGTCGAGAATTGCGCGCGTCGCCAGCATCAGGCGGTTGATCTGTTACAAGACATCGGCGGTATGCGCGCTCGCGGCTATTCCGATACCGAAATCGCGCGCAAGACTGGTTTTTCCTATGAATATGTCCATTCGGTCGCGCGGCTGTTGGAACGCGGCGAGCAAAGACTCCTGCGTGCCGTCGAGGCGGGGTATTTGCCGATCAGCGTCGCAATCCAGATTTGCGAAGCCGACGATCAGGGTGTGCAGGCCGCACTCCACGAAGCTTACGAGAGCAATATGCTGCGCGGGCGCAATCTGCTCGCCGCGCGTCGGTTGGTAGAACTGCGGCAACGCGCCGGGAAAGCGAGCGTCCGACAAAGCCCTCGCAATACATCCGGGATGTCGCCCGAAAATCTGGTCCGTGCCTTTGAGGAGGATACCGCGCGCAAGCGCCTGATGGTCAAGCAAACCCAAGCCACGCGCAGCCGGCTCATGTTCATCACCGAGGCGTTGCGGCAGTTGTCGCAGGACGACTCATTTATGGCTTTGTTGGAAGATGAGGCGCTGACCACAATGCCGGCCCGCATTGCCGCACGGGTCGCGCACCTCCCGGC
>JANMJZ010000332.1:0-8902 GCA_031371635.1 Sphingomonadales bacterium
GCAGGCTTTCGGCTGATCGAAAGTGGTTTGCTGATCTCGATCGCACTGCTGACGCTCGGTGCTGCGTTCATTGAAATCATTGGGATTTGGCGGGCACAAACCATTACGCTTGCTGATATTCTGCTCATGTTCCTTTACACCGAAGTCATCGGAATGGTTGCGGTATTTTATACGCGGCTCGGCTCGCCGTTCGTGTACCCGATCTTTATCGCGATCACCGCCCTGTCGCGCCTTATCGTGCTGCAGGGCAAGGAAATGGCACCGGAAAATATCGTTTTCGAGGCAAGCGCGATCCTTCTCTTGGCACTCGCGACTATTGTCATCGTGAAAGTCGGCAAAGCTTGAACAGCGGTCGACACCAAAACGCCCATGCATGAAAGACGACACCGCAGGTTTGCATGATTCGGCGTGGCAAAGCGTTTCGAAGGCGGTGCCCTAACCGCGATTGTTGATATAGGATACCAACGACTGATTTTCTTCGACGTGGCGGTCAATCCTGGCGCGGACCACGTCCCGTACGCTGATAATGCCGACCAAAGCGCAATCGTCCAGCACCGGTAAGTGCCGGAAGTAGCCCTGGTCCATCAGTTCCATGGCTTCGTTGATCGTTGTCGTCGGCGTGACCGTGGTGACGTTTACGGTCATCACGTCGCCCGCGCTCACCTTGTGCAAATCAGGCCCCCTTGCGGCAAGCGCCTTGACGACGTCCCGCTCGCTGACGATGCCGGCGAGAAAGCCGACGTCGTCCAGCACAAGCACTGCGCCGATGCGTCGCGAACTGATCGTGTCGACAAGTTCCATCAACGGGGTCTCGGGGCGAACCGAGATAATCGTGTTGCCCTTTTCGCGAAGAATCGATGCCACCGTCATTTTCTACTCTCCCAACATGCTCAGTACGGAACTGTAGCACGATGATGAGCTGAATCTACGGTTTCTACCCGGTTTCGATACTCACTGGTGCCCGCGCGGGACGCTCACTCTGGACAGCGGAAGGGTGGCTTTTAGAAATCCGACTTAGGACCGGAACGGCAACAACCCGGCCGACGGCAGACCTAGAGCCATACGCACGATCGCGCTGTCCTACAGCGAAGATCACTCTTACGTTCCGATCCGCAGGTCGCTCTTTCAGATCGTCGACGCCTTTCCCGCGAGTGACTCTTGCGCACCCACGCGCGCAAGCGTCATTCCCGGTAGCTTGGTTCAGGTGTGACCTTGGTGTGACCTTCAGCGGATGTCGGACGTTTTGCGCCGCGACTACATCCGGTTCGCGGTCGTTCTGTGCCTTGGTGGTCTATTGGCCCGCTAGCCCGACCCACGCGCGTAACAGGGTATGCGCGATCGCGAACGGCGGCGGCGCGTTGAACCGCGCACTGGGCGCTCCGGCCAGCGCCGCAATCGCCTCGTCGCGCGTCACCCACATTGCGTCTTCCAGCTCCTTGGGATCGATGGTGATCTCCTCGGCCAGCCCCTCGGCGATACAGGCAATCATCAGTTGCGCGCCGCCGAACGGCCAGGGCTGGCTAGCGACGTAGCGCACCGCGCCGCATGGGATGCCCGCCTCTTCCATGATCTCGCGGCGCACCGCTTCCTCGATCGACTCACCGGGCTCGAGGAAGCCCGCGAGCGCCGAATAATTGCCGGGCGGAAAGCGCGGCTGGCGTCCGACGAGCGCTTTGCCCTCATATTCCGCCAGCATGATGACGACGGGGTCGGTGCGCGGGAAATGGTCGGTGCCGCACGTGTCGCACTTGCGGCCCCAACCCGCGCGGAACAGCGTCGTCGTCGACCCGCACCGCCCGCAGAAGCGGTGGTTGTTGTGCCAGGTGATCAGGCTGAGCGCAGTACCGAAGGTGGCGGCATCCTCCGCCACAAGCAGTTGCAAAGCCCGGAACATCGCGGGCGAGCGCATGATCGTCGGCGTCTCGGTCCGCACCAGTTCGACGAAGTGCGGCTTGTCGTCGAGAAGCCCGAGCAGGATGAGCTCGGCCTCTTCCGCCACGGTGGCCAGGCTGCCCCAGACCAGCCGCCCGTCGTCGGCGATCTGCGGCGACAAGCCGTCGAGCAGCAACACCCGCCCGCGCCAGTCGCCGAGCAGCGCAACAAAGGCGTCCGGATCGCTGCGGATATGATCGACCCGGTCGAGCGGGCTGCCGGTAAAGCCCGTCACAGGCTGATATAGACGCTCTTGCCGAAATCCTTGCCGAACGGCAGCGCTTCTCCGGGCATGTACTGGACATAGCCGGACGCGCGAATGCCCTTGGCCGGATCGACCCAGGCAATCGTGCCAGCCGCCCCACCCCAGCCGAATGTCCCGGCACCGGCGCCATAGCGATCCGCCACCAGCGTCACGCGCCCGCCCGCGCCGAACCCCTGTCCTTCGACATAGGTATTGGCCGTCGCAACGCCGGGGTTGAGCAGGTTTGACATGCCCAGCCGGACCGTCGATTCCTTCATCACCCGCGTGCGTCCGACCGCGCCCTTGCCGGCAAGCATCAGCAGGAACCGGTCATAGTCGCGCGGGCTCATGACCAGCCCGCCCCCGCCCAGCGGCAGGTTGGTGGCATCGGTAAAGGCGGAATCGGAAGCAGGGTCGATCGGGAATTTCTGGTCCTTGAAGAACCCGTAGTTGGTGGTGAGCCGGCCGAGCTGCGACGGGGGCACGATGAAAAAGCTCGACGTCATTCCAAGCGGGCCGAAAAGGCGCTTTTGCAGGAATACTTCGAACGGCATGCCGCTGGCGATTTCGATGACGGCGCCCAGCACGTCGAGCCCCGCCGAATAGCTCCAGCGCGTGTCGGGTTCGTACATCAGCGGCAGGGTCGCGATGCGCTTGCCGAATTCCTGCAGGCTGGGCGGCGGCGTCACCGGCGGGAATCCCGGAACCGGTTTGTGGCTCAGCGGCGCGCCGGTCAGGCCCAGCCGGGCATATTCCTTCAGCAGTTCGCCCTTGCTGGTGATGATATAGCCCAGGCCGCCCGAATGGGTCATCAGGTGACGGATCGTCAGCGGTTTGGACGCTGGTTTGGCATCGAGGCTTTTTTCGGAATCGAGCGCCACCATCGGCTTGGCGAAACCTGGAATGAAATCGCCCACGCTCTGGTCGAGGCGCAATTTGCCATCTTCGATCAGCATCATCGCGGCCATGCCGGTGATCGGCTTCGACATCGAATAGACGCGGTACAGGCTGTCGGCATCGACGGCGCGCTGGCTGTCGACGGCAAGCGTCCCGGCCATCAGGAAATCGGCACTTTCGGTGCCCCGGGCGAGTGCCGCCACCAGCCCGGGCAGTTTCTTGGTCGCGACATAATCGTCGAGCAGCGCCTGAACCTTGAGCCAAGCGTCGGCATTGGAACGCGCCAGTGCCCAGCCGGGAGTTGCGGCCAGCGCGCCGAACAGGGCTGCCGAACCTAGGAACTGCCGACGATCAACGCGCGCTTCGAACATCATTCTCTCTCCCTGATCGCGACTGCCGCAGCCTTGGAAAACAGCGTCGGCAAGCCCGCCCCTGCAAGCCTCGTTACGGGCCACCATTGTGCGTCCGGTGGCAAAACGCAACCGGGATCGAGCGACGATCCAATGACCGTCATCGTCAGGCGAAAATGGGTGAAGACATGGGTGACCGCCCCCAGCGCCGCCCCAACTCGCCCCGGGGACCACGGCAACAAGGCCGCTTCGACGCCTCCATCGCCCTCCACTGGCGTAAAGGGCGTCGCGGGGAGCGCCATCATGCCCCCGAGCAATCCCTTTGCCGGTCGCCGCACCAGCAGCACCTGCCCGTCCTGCTCGATCCACCACGTCGTCGCCGTCCGTTCGGGCTTGGCAGCCTTGGGCAGCCTGCGCGGATAGCTCCCCGGGTCTCCTTCCGCGAATGCCGCGCAGTCGGACAAGAGCGGACAAAACTCGCAACGCGGATTGCGTGGCACGCACAGCGTCGCGCCCAGATCCATCATCGCCTGCGCAAAATCGCCGCAACGCGCTTCCGGCGTGATCGTCCCGGCCAGCCGCCGGAGCTCCGGCTTTGCCGCCGGAACCGGCGTTTCGACCCTGAACAGTCGCGCCGCGACCCGCTCGACATTCCCGTCGACGACGACGGCACGCTGCCCGAACGCGATCGCCGCAATCGCAGCGGCGGTATAGGGGCCGACGCCCGGCAACGTCCGCAATCCGTCCTCGCCGGTCGGAAACCCGTCCACCGACAGCACCCGTGCACAAGCGATCAGGTTCCGGGCCCGGGAATAATAGCCGAGCCCGGCCCAAGCCGCCATGACATCGCCCTCGTCCGCCGCCGCCAGCGCGCCGACCGTGGGCCAGCGCGCTGTAAAGCGCTCGAAATAGGCCTTCACCGTCGCCACCGTCGTTTGCTGCAGCATGATTTCCGACAGCCACACACGATAGGGATCGGGCATCGGCGCTCCGGGCGGGCTCCGCCAGGGCAGGACACGGGCATTCGCGTCGTACCACGGCAATAAGCGGTCGGAGATGCGAGACATATCGACGGACACGCTTTGCTTGTGGCATGGACGGCGGAAATGGCGAAACGACCCACCCCCATTCCCGAACCCGCGCGCACCAATCGCGCGCGTGCCGTCGCTGATATCGTGCCCGACGTCGGCCGTGCCGCCTTCCGCAAGTTCGGCTTCGTCCAGTCTTCGGTGGTCAGCCGCTGGGGTGAGATCGTCGGCGAGCGCTATGCCCATGCCTCTGCCCCCGAATCGATCCGCTTTCCGCATGGCAAGCGCGAACAGGGCGTGCTCACGGTCGTCGCCACCGGCGCGCATGCCCCCATGATGCAGCATGTCGCGCCGACGCTGATCGAACGGGTCAACCGCTTCTTCGGCTATGCCGCCGTGGTGAAGGTCGTGATCCGCCAGGGGAGCATGCCCGCGCAGCCGCGTCGAGCGGCGCCGACGCCGTCGATCCCGATCCCGACCGACCTCGGCGATTCGCTGCGCACCATTGCCGATCCGGAGCTCAAAACTGTCCTCGAATCGCTGGCGCGCGGAATAGCCGCCACCCGCCAGATTCCCGTTCTCGGAAAGATCAGCTGATGCGCATCCTGCTGGGCCTGCTGGCCCTTCTGACCCTCGGCGCGGCCGGCCCCGTCGACTGGACGAAAACCGTCACGCGGACCCCGGCCGGGTCCTACGTCGTCGGCAATCCGGCCGCGAAGGTCCGGCTGATCGAGTTCATGTCCTACACCTGTCCGCACTGCGCGCATTTCGCTGCAGAGGGTACGCCGCCCCTGATGCACGACTATGTGAAGCGCGGCACGGTCGCTTTCGAGGTACGCAATGCGGTTCGCGATCCGCTCGATCTTGCTGCGGCCATCGCCGCGCGGTGCGGGGCGCCCGGGCGCTTCCCGGGCAATCACGAAGCGATCTTCGCTGCTCAGGCTTCGCTGTTCGAAGGGGCCAACAAGTTCGATCCGGCGCCGACCTCCAAGGACCCGATCGCCGGCATGAAGGCGATGTCGCGCACCAGCGGGCTGACCGCGCTCATGGCGAAACGTGGCGTCTCCCCGGCGGCGCTCGACGCGTGCTTTGCGAGCAAGGCGGCGCAGGCGCCGGTGATCACGATGACCAATGACGCGTGGAGCACGCGCAAGATCCCCGGCACGCCGGCGTTCTTCCTGAACGGCAAGGCTGTCGAGACCAACGAATGGGCCGGACTGGAGCCGCTACTCCGCGCCGCCCTCAACCTGAAGCCAAAGGCCTGATAATGATGAAGAAAATGATGGTTGTCGGCGCCGCGATCCTGGCGCTTGCCGCATGCAATTCGGGCGCAGGCAATTCGACGGTTGCTCCATCCGGCCCGATTGCCGCCGTCGCTCCCCCCGCCGGGACCGAGTGGACAACAACCGTCAGCGCAACACCCGAGGGCGGCTTCCTGATGGGCAACCCCAACGCGCCGATCAAGCTGATGGAATACGGGTCGGTGACCTGCCCGACCTGTCAGGCCTTCTCGATCCAGGGCGCCGAACCGCTCAAGGCCAAGTACATCTCGACCGGAAAGGTCAGCTACGAGTTCCGCAGCTTCCTGATCCACGGACCCGACGTGATGGCGACGAGCCTGCTCCAGTGCGGCGGCCCCGAGCCATTCTTCGCCCTGCTCGAAGCCAATTATGCCGGGCTGAACGAGTGGGAGAGCAAGATCATCTCGCTGCCGCAAGCCGAACTGACCCGTATCCAGAGCCTCCCCATCGCAGCGCAGAACGTCGAGATGGCGCGCATCAGTGGCCTCGACCAGTTCGTGATCCAGCGCGGCATCAGCGCCGACGCGGCGCAGAAATGCCTGACCGACCCTGCAACCCCGGACAAGCTGGTCAAGCAGCGCGATCGCGGCACCAATGAATACGGTGTCCAGGGCACGCCGACCTTCTTCATCAATGGCAAGATCGTGCCGAACGTCTCGTCCTGGCGCGACCTCGAGCCGCAGCTTCGCGCGGCGGGCGCCTGACCGGGCAAAGCTATCCACAGATTTCGTATCGCTGCTCGTGACGGCAGCGTGACCGCACGCTAGCTTCACCCCCAAGGGGGTTGAAACAGTTGAAGATTGCGCGGGTCAAATTGTCGGGGTTCAAGTCGTTCGTCGACCCCGTCGAGCTGCGCATCATGAATGGGCTCACGGGCGTGGTCGGCCCCAACGGATGCGGCAAGTCGAACCTCCTTGAGGCGATCCGCTGGGCAATGGGCGAAGGCAGCCCGAAATCGCTGCGCGGCGGCGCGATGGAAGACGTGATTTTCGCCGGGACCGCCACCCGCCCCCAGCGTCAGTTTGCCGAAGTATCGATCCTCGCCGAACGTGACGACGACGAGGTGGAGGTAACCCGGCGGATCGAACGCGGGGCCGGTTCCGCTTACCGCATCAACGGCCGTGATGCCCGCGCGCGCGACGCCCAGTTGCTATTCGCCGATGCGGCCACCGGCGCCCACTCGCCAGCACTCGTCAGCCAGGGCAAGATCGGCGCCATCATTGCCGCCAAGCCGGCCGAACGCCGCGCGATGCTTGAGGAAGCCGCCGGGATTTCCGGGCTGCACGTCCGCCGGCGCGAGGCGGAGATCCGGCTCAAGGCCACCGAGACCAACCTTGCCCGGATCGCCGAAGTCGTGGCCGAGATGGAGACGCGGGCCAATGTGCTTCGGCGGCAGGCACGTTCGGCCGCGCGCTATCGCAAATTGTCGGACGCCATCAAGGTCGCCGAGGGTCGTCTGATCTTTGCGCGCTGGCGCGATGCCGCCGCCGCCGCCGACATCGCACGGGCCGAAGCCACCCTGGCCGAGGGCAGTGTCGCAGCGGCTGCAGAAGCGCAGCGCGTGGCGGCTGCACTGACGCGCGACGCGACCGACAAGCTGGCCGCCCTGCGCGCAGCGGCACAAGCTGCTCGCGATGAAGCAGCCGACGCACGTCACGCGCTTGCCAGTGCCGAAGGCGAAATGCGCGCGGTCGAAACGCGCCTCGCGACGATAGCCGCCGAGCGTGAGCGACTCGCCGCCGACCGGGAGCGGGAGGGCGAGCTCGCAAGCGATGCGGGGGAAGCCCTCGCCCGTCTGGCCGACGAAGTGAAAGCGCTCATCACACGTATCGCCGCCGCCGATGGTGAACGTGCAGATCGGGCAGCGCGTGTTGCGGAAGCCGAATCCCAGGCACGCGATGCCGAGCTGACGCTCGCCAAGGCTGCCGCAGAGGCAGCCGAACGCGGCGCAGAACGCCGGGTTGCCGACGCGGCGGTGGCCGCAGCGCGCGCGCAGCTAGAGCGGGCTCGGCAAAGCCATGCCCGCGCTGTCGCCGATCGCGTCGCCCTTACGCCCTTGTCGCACGTCGAGGCCGAACAGGGCCGTGCGCTCGGCGCTCGCCTCGCCGCCGAGTCCGCTTCGGCCGCTGCCATTGCGGCTCTCGACGCCACAGAGGCTCGTCGAGAAGGTGCGGCAGCAGCACTTGCAACCGCGCAGATCGCCAGGTCGGAAGCGGCGACCGTTCTTGCCGCGCTCGAAAGCGAGGCCCGCGCCTTGGCTCCGGCGCGCGAGGCAAAGGGCGCGCTTGGGCTGGTAAGCGCAGCGCCCGGCTATGAGACCGCACTCGCCGCTGCGCTGGCCGACGATCTCGCAGCCGATGTCGGCAGCGCCGCAACAGCGCCTCGCCGCTGGACCGGCGCCGGCATATTGGAAGGGGATCCCGTGCTTTCAGCCGGTCCGCCTCTTTCAAACCATGTCAATTCGCCGCCCGAGCTCGCGCGCCGGCTGTCGCAGATTGCCATCGTCGACGAGGACAATGGTGCGACGCTCGCCGTCGGGCAACGCCTTGTCACCCGCCAGGGTAAGCTGCGCCGCTGGGACGGGTTCGTGAGTGAAGGGACCGGTGCCGCCGAAGCAGAGCGCCTTGTCCGCCGCAACCGCCTGACCGAGATCGAGGCTGCCCTGCCCGATGCCGTTGCCTCAGCCGAAACGGCAAGCGCCGCCGTCGACGCCGCGCGGGCAGCCATCGATGCAGCGACACGCGAACTGGCACAAGCCCGCCAGGCGAGGGAGGCTGCCGATACTGCGTTGCGCATAGCACTCCGCGCCGTCGATGCGGCTGCGGCCGATGCCGACCGGACGCGGGCAGCCCATGCCCAGCTTGCAGAACGCATTGCGGCGGTGACACTCGATCTGACCTCGACCCGTGCTGATCTGGCGGACGCCGAAGCGCGGCGCGCGGCGCTGCCCACAGATGATCAGGGCGCGGCACTATCCGTGCTCGATGCGGCGGCGCGCACGGCTCGCGACACCGTCGTTGCCGCACGGTCGCATCTGGCAGCGCTCGACGCGGCACTCGACGCCGACCGTGCCCGGCGGGCTGCCGCCAGCGCCGAGGCCGAAAGCTGGAAGGCGCGCAGCGGCAAGGCAGCAAAGCGCATCGAGGACAT
>JANMJZ010000340.1:0-16902 GCA_031371635.1 Sphingomonadales bacterium
CTCGCCGTCCCCTTCGCCTTCGGGACGCTCGCGAGCCTCACGGGGACGACGGTCGCCACGAGGCTCTTCCTCTTCCTCTGCAACTTCCTCTTCGTCGATCTCTTCCTCGACGTAATCATCCTCTTCCTCGACGTAGGCCGGGGCTTCGACGCGCGGCGTGAACGCCGGCGGCGGCCCGGAAACCTCGACGGCCATCCGCGCCCCTTCATCCTCATTGTCCGAGGCGACTTCGATGATCACGCCATAGCGCGCCTCGATCTCCGCGAGTTCGGCGCGCTTCTTGTTGAGCACGTAGAGCGCGGCTTCCTTGCTGGCGGTGAGCACGAGCCGGGTGCCGCGACCGCGGCCCGCCTCATCCTCGAGCATGCGAAGTGCCGACAGGCCCGCCGATGAGGCGGTACGGACGAGCCCGGTGCCTTCGCAATGCGGGCACTGGCGGGTAGACGCCTCGAGCACGCCGGTGCGCAGACGCTGGCGGCTCATTTCGAGCAGGCCGAACGACGAGATGCGCCCGACCTGGATGCGAGCACGGTCGTCGGCAAGCGCGGTCTTCATCGCCTTTTCGACTTTGCGGATATTGCCGTTCGATTCCATGTCGATGAAATCGATGACGACGAGCCCGGCCATGTCGCGCAGGCGGAGCTGGCGCGCGATTTCGTGCGCCGCTTCGAGGTTGGTGTTGACGGCGGTTGCCTCGATCCCGTGTTCGCGGGTCGAGCGACCGGAGTTGATGTCGATCGACACCAGTGCCTCGGTCGGGTTGATGACCAGATAGCCGCCCGATTTCAGCTGGACGACCGGATTGTACATCGCCGCCAGCTGATCCTCGACATTGTTGCGCTGGAACAGCGGCACGACGTCGGAATAGGGTTTCACGCGCCGGACGTGGCTGGGCATCAGCAGCTTCATATACTGCCTGGCCTGGGCATAGCCCTCTTCGCCCTCGATCACGACCTCGTCGATATCCTTGTTGTAGATATCGCGGATGGCGCGCTTGATGAGGTCCGAATCCTGGTAGATCAGCGCGGGCGCGGCGGAAGCGAGGGTCTTGTCGCGGATCTCGTCCCACAGGCGGGCGAGATAATCGAAATCGCGGCGGATCTCGATCTTGGTACGTTGCAGGCCGGCGGTGCGGACGATGCAGCCCATCGTCTTGGGCAGCGCGAGGTCGGCCATGATCGACTTCAGGCGCTTGCGGTCCGCTGCGTTCGAAATCTTGCGGCTGATGCCGCCGCCGTGCGACGTGTTGGGCATGAGCACGCAGTAACGGCCCGCGAGCGAGAGGTAGCTGGTGAGCGCCGCACCCTTGTTGCCGCGCTCTTCCTTGACGACCTGCACGAGCAGGACCTGGCGGCGGCGGATGACATCCTGGATCTTGTAGCGGCGGCGCAGGTTCATCCGCTTCTGGCGGAGGTTCTCGGCGGCCTTTTCATCGATGCCGTTGCCGCTCGCCGTCGAGGGCGCCGGGGCGTCGTCGTCGTGCTCACCATCACCGTCGAGGTCGGCCTCGGGCCGGTCGTCGTCATGGCCATCGTCGTCGTGATGGCCGTCGATCGGCTCGAAATCGTCTTCGGCCGCGCGCAGCCGCTCTTCCTCGGCGGCGTGCTCGGCTTCCTCGCGGGGGAGCGCTTCGCGGTCTTCCTTCGGGATCTGGTAATAGTCGGGATGGATTTCGGCGAAGGCCAGGAAACCGTGCCGGTTGCCGCCGTAGTCGACGAATGCCGCCTGCAGCGACGGTTCGACGCGGGTTACCTTGGCGAGGTAGATATTGCCCTTGAGCTGCTTGTGTTCGGCCGATTCGAAATCGAATTCTTCGATCCGGCTACCTTTGACGACCGCGACACGGGTTTCTTCCCGGTGGCGCGCATCGATCAGCATACGCATTGTCATGTAGGTTTCTCCGGGCGCGCAGCCGCCGCGAAAGCATCCCGGTCGGGTGCCGTGCGGGCGCGCCATATGTCCGGCAACAGTTCATGGGCGCGGCTCCTCGCGCACCGCTGTTGCGGGTTGGTTGGTGGTCAGTGAGCGCGTCTGCTCCCACGGCATGCCCGGCGAATGCCGCCGGGAAAGACGTCCGCCCACGCGCCCGGACACCGGGTCCGGAGAATGCGCAGTGCGGAATGTCATGCATCATGAGAACGTCAACCTGTTGGGCTGCTGCGTGAAAAGGCGAAGGCCTGCAGCGGTCCCGGGGAGAGCGTAGCAGCAGCCTGTAGGAACGGCAACTGCGCATGCGACCCGGATTGCCCGGCGGTCCGGAGAAAACGCGGCGTTAACCAAATACCTTTACGCTGATGCGGAGCCGGCAGAGGAGCCGCTGTCGGCAAAGAAGGCTAATTTCGGGAAACCGTTTTACCATGCAATATTTCTGGACCGCATGGCATCTTGCGCGGCAAAGTGCTTTCGTGACTGCACTTCTGCTTTTCGTGGCGGCAATCGCAACGCAGGTCCAGGCGGGCCAGGTGACCGGTGTCGACCTCGCCGCCGACCGCATTGTCGTGCGTTTCGATGGCACAGTCATCAAGGCGAGCAGCTTTGTGCTGGACGATCCCGACCGCATCGCGCTCGACATCGAAGGCGGGGAGCCCGGCCCATCGGTAGCGCCCGCGGGGCCCGTGGTGCGCGTGCGCCAGGCAAGATATACCGCGGGCACCACGCGCATGGTGTTCGACCTCGACACGCCGCACGCCGTACGCGGCGGGCAGTTCTCGGACGATGGCCTGTCGCTGAGGCTCGACCTCGCTCCGCTCGAGGCCGATGCCGTCGCCCGTGCCATTGCCGCGCCGCGTCGGTTATACCTGCCGCCCGAGGCGCACAGCGCCGCCCCGCCCCGCAGCCGCTACAGCGTTACGGTCGACATCCCGCCGTTGCAGAACGGGCTGCCGCGCCCGAAGATAATTGGGCCCGCCGGTCGCCCGCTCGTCGTCATCGACGCCGGGCATGGCGGGCATGATCCCGGCGCGATCGGTGCCAATGGCGCACGCGAAAAGGACGTCACGCTGGCGCTTGCCAAGGCGATCCGTGACGAACTTCTGGCGGGCGGGCGCGTGCGGGTGGCGCTGACGCGCGACGATGACCGGTTCCTCGTGCTCGGCGAACGCGCGCAGATCGCGCGCAGCATTAAGGGCGACCTGTTCATTTCGGTTCACGCCGACAGCGCGCCTGGCACCGAGGCTTCGGGCGCGACCATCTATACCCTTTCCGAAGTCGCCTCCGGCCGCACGGCTGCGGCACTGGCGGCGCGCGAGAACCGGGCGGACATCATAAACGGCGTGAATTTGGGTTCGGAATCCTCGGACGTGTCCTCGATCCTGATCGATCTGGCGCAGCGCGAGACGATGAACGCCTCTGCCCGCTTTGCCGATCTTGTGAAGCGCGAGGGCAACGCCGTGCCGTTCAAGCGCGACTTTCACCAGATGGCGGGGTTCGCCGTGCTGAAGGCGCCCGACATGCCCGCGATCCTGTTCGAGGCCGGCTATATCAGCAGCGCGAGCGACGTCGCCCGCCTGACATCGGCCGAGGGGCGGCGGGCCATTGCCAGCTCGCTGCGCCGCGCGGTCGACGTGCATTTCGCCCGCCGCATGGCCCAGCGCTAAGACGCGGCTTTCCCGAACCGCAATCGCGCATTAGACGCGATTGAAATGACCGAAGCTGCCGAACCCGAGAATTTGCGCCTGACCCTGAACCGGCAGGGGAGCGCCTTTGCCGACCGGGTGCGCGGCATATGGACGAGCCGCTGGGGGCGTCGCGGCCTGATCGCGCTGGGCTTTCTGCTGCTTGCCTATGTCGCCTTCTGGTTCGCCTTCGCGCGCGGCCTGCCCGACGCGACCGCGCTGCTCAAGTACGAGCCGCCGCTTCCCACCAACATCCGCTCGGTCGATGGGTCCCCCGTCTATTCCTATGCCCGCGAGCGGCGCGTCCAGCTGAGCTATGACGAGTTTCCGCCGCTGCTGGTCAAGGCCTATATGGCGGCCGAGGACCGCACGTTCTTCGAACATGGCGGCGTGGATTATCCCGGCGTCATCCGGGCCGTGTTCACCAATCTCACGCGGTCCGGGCGCCCCATCGGCGCGTCGACGATTACGCAGCAGGTCGCCAAGAACCTGCTGATCGGCAATCAGGTCACCTATTCGCGCAAGGTCAAGGAAGCGCTGCTCGCCTATCGGATCGAAGCGGCGCTGACCAAGCAGCAGATCATGGAACTCTACCTCAACCAGATCGCGCTCGGCCGGAACGCCTTCGGGGTCCAATCGGCGGCGCTCGCCTATTTCGGCAAGGATGCCAAGGACCTGACCCTGCCCGAGATGGCCTATCTCGCCATCCTGCCCAAGGGTCCGTCCAACTATCGGCCCGAGCGATTCTACGACCGCGCGATGTCGCGACGGAACTGGGTGCTGGGCGAAATGCTGCGCAATGGATTCATCGACCGGGCGCAGCATGACGCGGCGGTCGCGACGCCGCTCGGCACCGTTCCGCGCGTGCAGGTGAAGGACGATGTCGTCGGCGGCTATTTCACCGAGGAAGTCCGCCGCCAGCTGATCGACAAGTTCGGCGAGAATGCGCAGGACGGGCCCTATTCGGTCTATTCGGGAGGGCTGTGGGTGCGCAGTTCGCTCGACCCCCGGTTGCAGGGCTATGCCGAGACCGCGCTGCGCGAAGGCCTGTTACGGTTCGACCGTGGCCGCGGCTGGAGCGGGCCATCGGGCAAGGTCGACGTATCGGGCAACTGGCAACAGGCCTTTGCCGGGGCCAACATCGGCGTGGCGTACAAGGACTGGCGGACCGCCGTGGTGCTGGCCAAGGGCAATGGCGCCGCGCAGATCGGTTTCGTCGACGGGTCGCAAGGTCGGCTGCCGGCCTATGCTGCCGCCACGCCGCGCAAGGGCGGCGGTGCGGCTTTCGACTGGCTGAACCCGGGCGACATTATTGCTGTAGCCCCCGAGGGGAGCGAGTGGTCGCTGCGCAGCATTCCCGAAATCTCCGGCGGCATGGTCGTGCAGAACCCGCACACCGGCCAGATCCTGGCGATGCAGGGCGGCTTCGATGCGCGGCTCGGCAGTTTCAACCGCGCGACACAGGCGCTGCGCCAGCCGGGATCGAGCTTCAAGCCGTTCGTCTATGCCGCCGCGCTCGACCACGGCATGACTCCGGCGTCGATCATCGTCGACGGGCCGTTCTGTGTCTATCAGGGCGCCGCGCTGGGCCGGAAGTGCTTCCGCAACTTCGGCAATGCCAGTGGTGCAGGCGCGCAAACGATGCGCTGGGGCGTCGAGCAGTCGCGCAACCTGATGACGGTACGCGCCGCCAGCCAGACGGGCATGGAAAATGTCGTGAAGATGGCCGAAGCGGTGGGCATCAGCGATCCGGGCAAGCCCTACCCCGCCGTGCTCGCGGTTGCGCTGGGGGCAGGCGACACGACCGTGGCCAAAATGGTCAATGCCTATTCGGTCCTGGCCAACAACGGCCGTGCGACCACGCCGACACTGATCGATTTCGTGCAGGACCGGCACGGAAAGGTCGTGTTCCGGGCGGACACCCGCCCCTGCGACCGCTGCAACATGGCCGAATATGACGGCAAGCCGATGCCGCGCCCGCCGAGCCGGACCAAGCAGGTGATGGATGCCATGACCGCCTATCAGATCGTCCACATCACCGAAGGGGTCATCCAGCGCGGGACGGCCACGGTGCTGCGCGACCTGAACCGGCCGTTGTTCGGCAAGACCGGGACGACGTCGGGACCGACGAACGTGTGGTTCGTGGGCGGTTCTGCGGATCTCGTCGGTGGGGTCTATCTCGGCTACGACCGGCCGCGCAGCATGGGCGGGGGCGCGCAAGGTGGCGTGATTGCCGCGCCGATCTTCAAGGCTTTCGCAAAGCCCGCGTTCGAGGGCATGGCCGTCGTGCCTTTCCGCGCGCCACCGGGCATCCGCATGGTCCGGATCGATCGCCGCTCGGGCAAGCGCGTCTATGGCGTCTGGCCGAACGACAGCGACCCCAAACCGGCCGTGATCTGGGAAGCGTTCAAGCCCGAAAGCGAACCGCGCCGCTCGATCCGCAGCGACGAGGTTCCGGCCACGCTTGCCGTCAAGAAAGCCGCCCCGACAGGGCAGACGCAACAGCGGCCGGACAGCGATTTCTTGCAAAGGCAGGGCGGCATCTACTAACGCGCCGCACAACGAATGCCGTCACCCCGAACTTGTTTCGGGGTCCACCTTCCCGCCTGCACGGTCGTTCGGGCGGAGGGGTGGATGCTGAAACAAGTTCAGCTTGACGGAGCCGGGAGGGGCGATGCCTTCTCCCAAAACCCGATGAGGAACACCCTATGCGCGCCGAAGCGCAAGCCCATATCGAGCAGATCAAGTCCGCCCTCGCGCTGCTGCGCCGCTTCCTCGACTGGGACCGGGCGCTCGCACGGCTCGAGGAGCTGAACGCCATGGTCGAGGACCAGGCGCTGTGGAACGATCCGAAGGCAGCGCAGGTGGTGATGCGCGAACGGCGGCGGCTCGACGAAGCCATTGGCGCGACGCGCGCGATCCAGACCGAGATGAACGACACGGTCGAACTGATGGAAATGGCCGAGGCCGAGAATGACGAGGCGCTGGTCGACGAGGGCGTGGCGTCGCTCGCCGCACTCGCCGAACGCGCCGAGCGCGACAAGGTGGCCGCGCTGCTGGCCGGGGAAGCCGACGGCAACGACACCTATGTCGAGGTCAACGCGGGGGCCGGAGGTACGGAAAGCCAGGACTGGGCGGGGATGCTGGCGCGCATGTATCAGCGCTGGGCCGAGCGCCACGGCATGAAAGTCGAGCTGGTCGACAGCCATTCGGGCGAACAGGCCGGGCTGAAGTCGGCGACGCTGCTGCTGAAGGGCGAGAACGCCTATGGCTATGCCAAGACCGAAAGCGGCGTCCATCGACTGGTCCGCATCAGCCCCTATGACAGCGCGGCGCGGCGCCACACCAGCTTTGCGAGCGTCTGGGTCTATCCCGTGGTCGACGAGAACATTGACGTCGAGATCGTCGAAAGCGACCTGCGCATCGACACCTATCGCGCGTCGGGCGCGGGCGGGCAGCACATCAACACGACCGACAGTGCGGTGCGCATCACGCACATCCCGACCAATATCGTCGTCCAGTGCCAGAACCAGCGCAGCCAGCACAAGAACAAGGCCGAGGCGATGAACCAGTTGCGCGCCCGCCTGTACGAAGCCGAACTGCAAAAGCGCGAGGCCGAGGCGAGCGCGACGGCGGCATCGAAGACCGACATCGGCTGGGGACACCAGATCCGCAGCTATGTGCTGCAGCCGTACCAGATGGTTAAGGACCTGCGCACGGGCGTCGTCTCCACCGCGCCCGACCAGGTGCTCGACGGCGATCTCGACCGGTTCATGGCGGCGGCGCTGTCGCAGCGGGTGACGGGCGAGAAGGTTGTCGTGGAGGACGTGGACTAGTGCGCAAGGACGCCGCATCCCCGAGCTTGTCGAAGGGCTGCCCTTCTTGCGATACAGGCCGAAAATCAGGGCAGGGCTTCGACAAGCTCAGCCAAGCGGCGTTGCTTTGTCTTATCCTCGCCGCCTGCAACGCCTCGCCTGCGGCGGCGCCCCCCAAGCCATCGGCCTTTCCTGCCCCTGCCCGGCCCGTTGCCGCCATCGTCTCGCCGCGCTGGTCCGACGAGGACAGCCGCGACAAGGCTGGCGAGTCGGTCGAGGTGATGAACCGTGCTGGCGTGGCGCCCGGCATGACGGTGGCCGATATCGGGGCTGGCGAAGGCTATTACACGATCCGCCTTGCCTCGCGGGTCGGTGCCAAGGGCCGCGTGCTGGCGCAAGACATCGTGCCGGAAGTGCGCGATGCGCTGGCCGAACGCGCGAACCGCGAGCGGCTCGACAATGTCAGCGTGAAGCTGGGCACGCCGGACAATCCAGGCCTGCCCGAAAACAGTTTCGACCGGGTGTTTCTGGTGCACATGTACCATGAGATCGAAAGCCCCTACGCCTTCCTGTGGCACCTGCGGCCAGCGACCAAGGCCGGGGGCCGGGTGATCGTCGTCGACGCAAACCGGCCGACCAACCAGCACGGCACGCCGCCCGCCCTGCTGAAATGCGAGTTCGCGGCGGTCGGCTACAGGCAGGTGGATTTTCAGGTGATGCCGGCAGCGGGCGGCTATCTGGCGGCGTTCGAACCGAGCGGGGTCAGGCCGGAGCCGGGGACGATCAAGGCGTGCAAGATCTAAATTCCCTCTCCCTGAAGGGGAGAGGGCGACACGCGCGAAGCGCGGCGGGGTGAGGGCACTCTGACACAGTTGGGGAATGCCCTCACCCTCCCGCGCTGGTGCGCATGGGCCCTCTCCCTTTCAGGGAGAGGGAAGAACTACATATCCCCGCCCTGATACTTCAGCTCGAGGTATTTGCCCTGCGTTGCCAGACGCTCGAGATCGCCACGCGCGAGGTTTTCGCTCATCCGCTTGAGTTCGGTATCGACGACCGCAAGACCATCGAGGAGTTGCTTCTCGGGCACGATGCCGTCGGTATCGACACGACGCAGCGCCTGCGGCACGCGGGTATAGCCCTTGACCAGTTCGGGCAGCTCGTCGCCGATCAGGCGGCGGACGGCAGCCGCAGCGGGTTCGCGCTCGTCGAGCGTCGCGAGTTGTGGGACGAGCGCCTCGAGCCGAACGCCGATCCCGTCGACCAGCCGCGCCGCAGGCGCCGGGAGCGCGAGGCGCTGAGTCGACAGCCATTCCTCGGTCTTGAGCGGCAGGAGCGCAAGCTGGGTCGTCGGCAATGCCTCTGCACTCGGTTCGCGGTCCTGCGGGAAGACGGCAAGGAGCAGCGAGGTGGCGATGATCGCGAGCCCCGCGAGCATCACCCCGGTCGTGCCCACCGGAAAGCCTGCGAGGCCGACCGCGACCAGCGCGAACAGGATGAGTGCCGCTGCAACCGCCATGCGCGAGATGCGCCGTCCGATGTTGCGCCGCATCCGTTCGCGCGCGCGCTTCTGCAAACGGCGGCCTTCCGAATGCCGCTGGATCAGCACCTCGGCCTTGGCGATGATTTCGTCGGCGGTCATTCAGGCACTCACGATACCGGCGCGAGCGGATTGTCTGCCATCGGACCGCTCAGCCGCCCCTGCGCGGCCCCCTCTGCGCGGGCGATATATCCCTTCGACTTCTCGACTTCGCTGGTGAGCGCGTCGACGGTCGTCTTCATCGACACCAGCGCCTTGGCCTTGAAGGCATCGACCTGGTCCATCGTGTCGTAGATGTTCTGGAAGGCGCGCTTCAGCGTTTCGAGCGGGATCGTCGAGCTGGCAGCCTGTTCGTGGATCGTCGCAGTCTGCGACTTGAGCAGGGTGCCGGTCGAATCGATGATGTTCGCCGTCGTCGTGTTGAGCGCGGTGATCTGTTCGAGCACCAGCTTCTGGTTGGTGAGCGCCTGTGCCACCGTCACGGCCGTGCGCAGCGCCGACACCGTTGTCGTGGACGCCCGGTCGACGCCCTTCATCAGCTCGACATTGTTCTTCTTGACGAGGTCGAGTGCGAGATAGCCCTGCACGCTGACCGCCATCTGGGTGAGCAGGTCGGTGGTGCGCTGGCGGACGTAGAACAGCGCAGTCTCGCGGATCGCCTTGGCCTTGACCGGGTCAGAGGTCTCGATCTCGTTGGCTTTCGCCTCGAGCTTGGCGTCGAGCGCCTTCGACACATGGATCATCTGCTCGAGTCGCCCCATGGCGGCCCACAGGCTTTGCCGCTCGGTCGCGATGGCGGCATTGTCCTTCAGAAGCTCGTCCTTGCCCGAGGCGAGGCGCGTCAGGATCGAGGCGATATGCTGCTGCGACGATTTATAACTGTCGAAATAGTCGCGCATCTTGTTGCCGAAGGGCAGGATCCCGAACAGTCGCTTCGGCGCGGTCAGCGAGCCGCGCTTGCCGGGATCGAGGTCCTCGATCGTGCGGCGCAATTCGGCGAGGTCGTTGCCGACGCCGCTTTCCTTGTCCATCGAGCGGACGGGACGGTCGAGGAAACGGTTCGACTGGCCGGCGGCCTGCGCGATCTCGTTGCGGCCCATGTCGGCGATCAGGTCGACGCGCCGACCGAACTCGGGCGAGTTGGCGTCCTGCGCGATGAGGTCGGCGACGAACTGCTCGGCCTTGGCCTCGAGCTGCGTCTTTTGAGCGTCTTCCAGCGGCACGAGTCCGCTCGCCTTTTCCGCCGCGATCGGCGCGACGGGATCGGGCGCGGTCAGCGTCATTTCGGCCGTGTCTGTAACCGTGGTCGCCATGCAAGTTCCTCCAGCTCCGCGCCTAGATAGGGCGAGGGCGGTGTCTTATTCAAGTGATACAGTAAGCAAGCCGTTCGGAACGTGCAAAACATGCATGCGACATGCACATGAATGCTGCTTGGGATAGGCATGGCAACCGCCTACATGGATAGCATGGAAACCGCCGAAACTGCCCTGCTGCTGGCGCGCGCGCAGTTTGCGTTCACCGTGTCGTTCCACTTCCTGTTCCCGTCGTTCTCGATCGGACTGGCGAGCTATCTCGCCGTGCTCGAGGGGCTGTGGCTGTGGACGAAGAAACAGGTCTACCTCGACCTGTTCCGCTACTGGATGCGCATCTTCGCCGTCGCCTTTGCCATGGGCGTCGTGTCGGGCATCGTCATGTCCTACCAGTTCGGTACCAACTGGGCGGTGTTCAGCGACAAGGCGGGGCCGATCATCGGGCCGCTGATGGCGTATGAAGTGCTCACCGCCTTTTTCCTTGAGGCCGGGTTTCTTGGCGTCATGCTGTTCGGCATGAAGAAGGTGGGGCCGGGCCTGCACTTCGGCGCCACCTTGATGGTCGCACTCGGCACGTTCATCTCGGCGTTCTGGATCCTGAGCGTCAACAGCTGGATGCAGACGCCGCAGGGCTGGGCGGTCAATAGCGTCGGCCAGTTCGTCCCGGGCCCCGGCGGATGGCTGCCGATCATCTTCAACCCCAGCTTCCCCTATCGCCTGGTCCACACCGTCATCGCCGCCTATCTGACGACGGCGTTTGCGGTCGGCGGAGTGGGCGCCTGGCACCTGTTGCGCGGGCACAAGACCGAAGCCGCCAAGAAAAGCTTCTCGATGGCGATGTGGATGGCGGCCATCGTCGCGCCCATCCAGATTTTCGCGGGCGACGAGCACGGGCTCAACACGCTGAAGCACCAGCCCGCCAAGATCATGGCGATGGAGGGCCATTTCCAGAGCCATCCGAACGGCGCGCCGCTCATCCTGTTCGGTATCCCCGACCAGGACGCGCAGAAAATGCGCTACAGCATCGAGATTCCCAAGGCGTCGTCGCTGATCCTGCTGCACGATCCGAACGCGCCGCTCGCGGGCCTCGACACCATCCCGCGCAAGAACCAGCCGCCGGTCGCGGTCGTCTTCTGGACGTTCCGCATCATGGTCGGCATCGGCTTTGCGATGCTGGGTCTCGGCCTGTGGAGCCTGTTCGCGCGCTTTCGCGGCAAGCTCTACGACTGGAAATGGCTGCACCGGGCGGGCGTGCTGATGGGGCCGTCGGGCTTCGTCGCGGTGCTGGCGGGCTGGGCGACGACCGAAGTCGGACGTCAGCCGTGGACGATCACGGGACTGCTGCGCACCGCCGATGCCTCCTCCGCTATCGGCACGCCGGGCATGGTCGGCTCGCTGATCGCCTTCGTGATCGTCTATTTCAGCGCATTCTCGGCAGGCACCTGGTACATCCTCAAGCTGATGGCGCAGCCGCCGCACGCCGGTGAGCCCGACAGCGTGGCAGGCCCGATCCGCACCGCAGGGACCACGCCCGCGATGGAGGGCAATTGATGGACCTCACCGTCATCTGGGCCGGGATCATCGCGCTCGCCATCGCCATGTACGTGGTAATGGATGGCTTCGACCTCGGCATCGGCATCCTGTTTCCGCGCTTTGCGGTGGGGACCGATCGCGACCGCGCGATGAACGCCATCGCGCCGGTGTGGGACGGCAACGAGACCTGGCTGGTCCTCGGCGGCGGCGGGCTGCTTGCCGCCTTTCCGCTGGCCTATGCGATCGTGCTCCCGGCGCTCTACGCGCCGCTGATCGCGATGCTGCTCGGCCTGGTCTTCCGGGGTGTCGCCTTCGAATTTCGCTGGCGTGACCCCTCGCATCGCGCCCTGTGGGACGCGGCCTTCTGCGCCGGATCGGTCGTCGCCACCTTTGCGCAGGGAATCACCCTCGGCGCGCTGCTGCAGGGGATCAAGGTCACCGGGCGCAGCTATGGCGGCGGCTGGTGGGACTGGCTGACCCCGTTCAGCCTACTCTGCGGCGCCAGCCTGCTGGTCGGCTATGCGCTGCTCGGGGCGTGCTGGCTGATCTGGCGAACCGAAGGGTCGCTCAATGCAGAAGCGCGCCGGTTCGCGCAATGGCTAACCCCTGCCCTGCTGGTTGCGCTCGGCGCGGTCAGCCTCGCCACGCCGTTCCTCGAGGGGCAGTACTGGCAGCGCTGGTTCGCCTTCCCCGGCATGATCGTCACCATCCCGATGCCCCTGCTCGTCGGTAGCGCGGCACTGATGCTGTGGCGCGCGGTCGCCACGGGCAAGGACAATGCGCCGTTCCTGTGGGCACTGGCCATTTTCGCGCTGTCGATGGCGGGCCTTGCCATTTCTATATGGCCCGACGTCATCCCGGGGCGGGTCACGATCTGGCAGGCAGCGGCGCCGTACGACAGCCAGATCTTCATGCTGGTGGGCGTCGCGATCATGCTGCCGCTGATCCTGGCCTACACGGCCTGGGCCTATTGGGTGTTCCGCGGCAAGGTGGGCGAGGAAGGCTATCATGCGCATGACCATTAGGCGGCCATGGCTGCGAAGACTCGGTTGGATGATCGCGATCTGGGCAGGCAGCGTGCTGGCACTGGCGGCCGTTGCGTGGCCGATCCGGATGCTGCTGAAACCCTAGCGACGCAGATTGCGGGTCGGTTCAGCCGTCGAGGTCCGGTATCGCCAAGACATCGTAGCTGCGATCTGTACGGTCGATGATCGACTTGCCGCCGGACCTTGCCACATGGTGGGGCATTCCGGAGCATATCAATGGATCGTCGCCGCTTCCTCGCCCAAGGGACATTTGCCGCCGCGTCTGCCACGTTTTCGACCGTGCTTCAGGCACAAGAGGCCGACCTTTCGGTCCAGGTCGACACCGGCCGCCCGACCGGTCCCTTGCCGCATATCTGGGAAGAGTGCGCCGGTTCCGACCGCGCCGCGATCACGATGCGCGAAAGCTGGCGCAAGGATCTCGACCGCTGGCGCTCTGAGATCGGCCTGAAGCGGGTGCGCTTCCATGGCATCTTCGCCGACGAGATGGGCGTCTTAACCCCGACGATCCTCAATCGCCGTCAGCCGACCCCCAATTTCCGCAATGTTTTCGAAGTGTACGACGGACTGCTCGCCCGGGGGGTATCGCCTTACGTCGAACTCAGCTTCATGCCGTCGCCACTCGCTTCGGGCACGCGCGAATTCGGATTCTACAAGGCCAACACGTCGCCGCCCACTTCCAGCGCGGCGTGGGCGGACTTCGTCACGTCGTTCGTGCGCGCCCTCATCGGCCGTTACGGCCTGACGACCGTGCGCCAGTGGCCGTTCGAGGTCTGGAACGAGCCCGACCTGCCGTTTTTCTGGAGCGGTACCCAGCAGCAATATTTCGACATGTACAAGGCGACGGCGGTCGCGATCAAGGCGATCGACCCGCAGTTGCAGGTCGGTGGCCCGGCGACGTCGCAAGCGGCATGGATCGCCGACTTCGCCGCCTGGACCGCCGCAAACAATGCGCCGGTCGATTTCTTCGCGACGCATATCTACGCATCGGACAGCCAGAACCGGGTCTTTGGCCCGGGCATTCGCATGGCCCCCTCGGACGTGGTGCCGGCCGCCATGAAAAAGGCACGGGCCGAGATCGACGCCTCGCCGCACAAGGGGAAGCCGCTCTATTTGTCCGAGTGGTCGTCCGACAGCCCGGCCATGGTGGCGCACATCGTCAAGGGGTGCCTGCCGCATGTGCAGGCCATGTCGCTCTGGGTAATGAGCGGCACCTATGAAGAGCTGGGCGTCCGCGACCATATCCTGAACGAAGGCGGCATCGGTTATGCCGCCATGGTGCAGGGAATCGCGCTGCCGACGTTCAACGCGTTCAGGCTGATGCGCGCGCTCGGCACGCAGCAGCTTTCGGCAGAAGGGCCTGCGCTGGCGTCGCGCCGTGACGACGGCAGCATCGCGACACTGGTCTGGAATCTCTCCGAGGTTTCGCAGCAGTCGGGCATTCCGGTTCCCGGCGCAGCACGCGTTCTCGCGGGACACGCCAAGCGCCTGCTGGCCGGGTTCGGCGGGTCCAAAGCAGGCGCCGTGGCCCGGGTAAGCTTTGTCGACCAGCAACGCGGCTCTCCCATGCCGGCGTGGCGCAAGATGGGGTCGCCGCAATACCCGACGGCAGCGCAGATCACGACGCTGCGCAAGGCAGCCGAGATCGCACCGCCCGCGACGATGCAGCTCGACAAGAACGGGCAGATCGCGCTCGACCTGCCGCCGGAAGGCCTCGCCCTGATCGAGCTTGCACGTTGACCCGCCGCGCTCCAGGCAGATCCCAATCAACCGACCACCCTCGAGACGGAGACATGAAATGACGATTCGCAAGACACTGGCACTGGTCCTTTTGGCGGCGACGCTGGCGCCGGTTTCGGTTGCCGCCCAGACCCCGCCCCCCGCCGCCGCGCCCGCGCCTGCCTATACGGTTGCCGATACCGACATCGGCACCTTGCTCGACGACCCGGCCGCCAAGGCAATCCTCGACAAGAACATCCCCGGCTTCACGGCCAATCCGCAGATAGACATGGCGCGCAGCATGACGCTCAAGTCGGTGCAGGCCTATGCCGCAGACAAGCTGACGGACGAGGTGCTGGCAAAAGTCGACGCCGACCTGGCAAAGCTTCCCGCCAAGAAGTGACGGGCAGGGACGGGCAGCGATGCTACTGAAGCGCCGACCCGGCCGACAGGAAAAATTGAGCGTGTTCCAGGGGGCGCAACGGGGTCACTCGTCCGGCGAGCGCGCTGTTGTGCCCCCTTGGTGCATAGCCCGACTGCCCGGGATCAGGATGTGCCGCGGTTTTTCGGTCGCGACAGGGTCGATAGCCGCGTCCAGCGAGCAAATGGTGAATCAAGAGCGAGGCCCTAGAGACAGTGTCCACTACAGATGGGGCAGCGCGTAACAGGATTGACACCTGTTAACGTTACCGTGTTCGACAATGGGACGAATCGACTGTCGTTAACTATAAAACGACTATCGATCGACTGTAGTTGCCATGATATTTTCCTGTCTATTCAATTGGACGGGGATGATCTCATCATGCTTAAATCGGCTATCGCCTTCGCAGCCCTGGCTCTGGCCATGACTGCCCCTGCCTCCGCAGCGACGAACCTCTTAACCAATGGCAGCTTCGAGAGCGGCTTTGCGGGTTGGTCGATCGGCAATGCCGGTGGTGGCACGCCGCCGGTCGTCATTCACTATGGCTCGAGCCTGCCTTATCCCTTTGGCGCGTTCGGGGAGGCTGTCCTCACCAACACTGTCGCCAGCGTGAGCCCCGACGCCGTCGGTCGCAAGCTCGCCTATTTCTCGTCGGACACCGCGCGTCCCGACACCCTGTCGCAGACAGTCGCGCTGGTCGCGGGCCAGAAGTATTTTCTGGGCTTCGATTATTATGCGCCGGCCAATGGCATCGCCAATCCCAATGACGCGACGCTGTTGTTCCGCATCAACGGGACGCAGGTCGGACCGACGCTCACCGCCGGCAGCGCGACCGGCACACCGGCACAAACCTGGTTCAACTTCAATACGTCCTTCGTGGCTTCCGCGAGCGGTCCGGCGACCCTGGCGCTCGATTTCCGTGGCCTTGGCGTGACCGCCGCCGACTTCGGCGTCGATCGCGTTTATGCCGTCGCCGTGCCCGAACCCGCCACCTGGGCGATGATGATCTTCGGCTTTGGCGCGATCGGATCGGTTGCCCGTCGCCGGAACAGCACGCTGGCGCGCGCCACAGCCTGAATCGCACCCGAGAGAGAGGCCGTCGCGAGCGATTGCGGCGGCTGTCCGGAAGGCAGTCAGCCGTCCGCCTTCCTCCGCCGCGTCGCCCAACCCTTGCGCGCTGCAGCCGAGCGCGCTTCGGGCGATCCGGCCTTTTGCGCCTTGCCGCCGCGCGATGAAGCGACATGCGTGTCCGGCTTACCGCGCCCGGAGCCGGACTTGTTGCCGCCACCGCTGTCCTTGTTGACGGTCGCCCAGGCGCGACGTTCGGCTTCGTCCTCGGGCACGCCGCGATCCTCATATCCTTCCTCGATATGTTCGGCCTTGCGCTTCTGCTTGTCGGTGTAGGCGTCCTTCGATCCACGGGGCATGGCGGTTCTCCTGAGACAGGCGAAAGCAACGCTTTGCGGCAAAGGTTGTTGCAGCGCCGCATTTGCGCTAGGGGCGCGCGCAACATCGCTCTCGTACAATCAGGAAATCCAATGAGCCTCCGCAACGTGGCCATCATCGCGCACGTCGATCATGGCAAGACGACCCTTGTCGACCAGCTGTTCCGCCAGTCGGGCACGTTCCGCGACAACCAGCGCATCGAAGAGCGTGCGATGGATTCGAACGACCTGGAAAAAGAGCGCGGGATCACGATTCTGGCCAAGTGCACCAGCGTCGAGTGGGACGACCAGAACGGTACCAAGACGCGGATCAACATCGTCGACACGCCCGGCCACGCCGATTTCGGCGGCGAAGTGGAGCGCATCCTGTCGATGGTCGACGGCGTCATCCTGCTGGTCGATGCGTCGGAAGGCGCGATGCCGCAGACCAAGTTCGTGACGGGCAAGGCGCTGGCGCTGGGCCTG
>JANMJZ010000357.1:0-9390 GCA_031371635.1 Sphingomonadales bacterium
GCTTCGCCAGATAGGCCCGCGCGCGCTTTTCGTCAAAGAGGGGACCCGAGGCGGTCACCAGCTGCCCGCTCAACGTTAACGCCAGGTGGAACAGCCCCTTCGCCGCGGTCATCGCCATCAATGTCGCGATCTTGGCGCCGCCGCCCGACTGGCCGAAAACTGTGACGTTGCCGGGATCGCCGCCGAACGCCGCGATGTTCCGCTGCACCCATTGCAGCGCGAGGATCAGGTCGAGCTGGCCGACATTGCCGCTATCGGGAAAGCGCAGATCGATGCGGCCAAGCGAAAGGTAACCGAACGCGTTGAGCCGGTGGTTGACAGTGACGACGACGACATCGCCGCGCTCCGCGAGCGTGGCGCCATTGTTGATCGGGTCGGCCACCGATCCGTTCGAATAAGCGCCGCCGTGGATGTAGACCATGACCGGCTTCGTCGCGCCGCGCGCCGCGGGCGTAGCCCAGACGTTGAGATAAAGGCAGTCCTCCGACTGGGGCCGGTACCGATCGCCCGGTTGTGGGCAGGAGGCACCGAAGGTCGAAGAGAGCTGCGCGATCGACGCTGCAGGTGTCGGCGGCAGGAATCGCCCGGCCCGTCCGTAGCGAATGCCCGTACGCGCAACAGCCTGTGGTCGCCTTGCCGCTCCGGGCGGCACGGCCATGGCCTCGGAACCAGCAACCGCGATCGCCAGACCGCCGCCGAGCACGCCCCGGCGGCTGAAGCTACCGCCGGACATCCAGCCCACCCGCGTTGAACGCGTCGATGTCGGCCTGCCGGAACAGGCTCGCGTCGCCGGGGAGCGAATGCTTGAGGCATGTCAGAGCGAGGCCGGTCCGCGCCATCGCCTCGGCATCGCCGCCGTTCAGATGCGCGTGGAGCACGCCGGCCGCAAAGGCGTCGCCCGCCCCGATCCGGTCGATGATGCCGCTGACGTCGACTTCCTCGGTCTGCGCGGCACCGCCGCGTATGTCTACCCGCGCCGCGATCCGATGGCAGTCGGCATCGACGACATGACGTGCGGTAGAAGCGATGACCTTGAGGCTCGGAAACGCTGCGAACGCGGCGTCTGCCGCCTCGCGCCGACGATCTTCCCCTTCGCCTGAGAAGTCGCGGCCCAGCACCAGCCCGATGTCGCGGTGATTGCCGAACAGGATATTCGCCATGCCGATCAACTCACCCAGCACCGCCTTGGGATCGCTGTCCCAGCTTTCCCACAGCATCGCGCGGTAATTGCCGTCGAAGGAGATCGGCACACCGAGCCGCTTTGCCGCGCGCGCAGCTGTCAGCGCCGCCTCGGCGGATTGCGGCCCCAGCGCAGGCGTGATGCCCGACAGGTGCAGCATCCTCGCCCCTGCCAGCAGTGCGTCCCAATCGAATGCATCGGCGGGCGCGGCAGCAAAGCTCGACCCCGCCCGGTCGTAGACGATTTCCGACGCGCGCAGCCCCGCGCCAACGCTCAGAAAATACAGCCCCATCCGTCCGGCCCGCAGCTGGACCGCCGAACAATCGACTCCCTGGCCGCGCACCGCCGCCAGCGCACCACGGCCCAGCGCATTGTCGGGGACGGCGCTGACCATCGCGGTTGCATGCCCAAGATTGGCGAGGCCGATCGCGACATTCGCTTCCGCACCGCCGACGTGAACCGCGAGCGACGGCGACTGCATCAGCAACTCCCGCCCCGGCGCGCTCAGCCGAATCAGCAATTCGCCAAAGGCAACGACCCTACCCGTCACCGCGCGAGCCAGCCGCCGTCGACGGCAAGGACATGGCCGTTGACATAATCCGACGCCGATGACGCCAGGAACACTGCCGCCCCGCCCATGTCGTCGGGGCTGCCCCAGCGCCCGGCAGGGATGCGGTCCATGATCGACTTGTTGCGTACTTCATCGGCCTGCAGCGCGGCGGTGTTGTTGGTGGCGATATAGCCCGGGGCGATCGCGTTTACGTTCACGCCCTTTGCCGCCCACTCGTTCGCCAGCAACTTGGTCAGCCCCGCGACCCCCGATTTCGACGCGGTATAGCTCGGCACGCGGACGCCGCCCTGAAAACTCAGCATCGACGCGATGTTGATGATCTTGCCTGCCCCTCGCGCAATCATGTGCTTTCCCGCTGCCTGACACAGGAAGAATACCGATTTCAGGTTCGTGTCCACCACATTGTCCCAGTCGGCCTCGGTGAAATCGACCGCGTCGGCGCGCCGGATAATACCCGCATTGTTGACGAGGACGTCGATTGCCCCCAGCTTTTCCACAGCTTCGTCTACAATGCGGTCCACAGGCTCGATCGTCGACAGGTCCGCCGCGATGAACAGTCCGCGACGCCCCAATGCCTCGATCTTCGCGACCGTCTCGTCGCAGGCCGACCGGCCTACGCAGGCAACGTCGGCGCCGGCCGCCGCAAGCGCCACCGCAATCCCCTGCCCGATACCGGTATTGGCACCAGTGACGACGGCGACCTTGCCGGTCAGGTCGAACGGCCCGCTCATGCCAGCTGGCAGATGTCGAGAACGTTCATGTCGGTATAGTCCTGGTTCTCGCCAGCCATCGCCCAGATGAAGGCATAGGCCTTTGTGCCCGAGCCCATGTGCACCGACCAGGGCGGCGAGATGACCGCTTCTTCGTTCGCCATCACGATGTGCCGCATCGCTTCGCCTTCGCCCATATAGTGGAAGACGCGGTCGTTCGGCCCGTCGAGCTCGAAGTAGAAATAGATCTCGCTGCGCCGCTCATGGATATGCGGCGGCATCGTGTTCCAGACCGACCCCGGCTGCAGCACGGTCAGGCCCATGACGAGCTGTGCCGAATCGCAAATACCCGGAATGACGAGCTGGTAGATGGTGCGCTGGTTCGATTCTTCGAGACTGCCGCGATCGAGCGCATTGGCGTCGGCTATGCCCAGCTTGCGCGTGGTGAACGCCTTGTGCGCGGGGCACGACGCCAGATAGAAACGCGCACCCGCACCCGAAAACACGACGTCCTTCGCGCCCATGGTGACGTAGAGGCAATCCTTGTTGCCGAGCGTGAAGGCTTCGCCGTCGACGGTCACCGTCCCTTCGGCGCTACCGACGTTCACCACGGCGAGTTCGCGACGCTCTAGGAAAGGGTGTCCGACGGCCGAAGGCGGCTCGGTCTGGCTGGGCAGCGACACGGGCGCCTCGCCGACCGCGACGCCGCCGATCACGAAGCGGTCCGCATGCGTATAGTTGAGCACGCATTCGCCCGTGCGGAACAGACCAGAGATCAGGTAGCGGTCACGCAGTTCGTCGTTGGACACGCATTCCATCATGTCGGGATGCGTTGCGTAATAGGTACGTTCGAACATGGGTTTCTCCGTCACAGTCGGTACGCCATTTTGGCGAGGTTATAAGTCAGGTCGACGGCCAGTTCGGCTGCCTCGTCTTCGGCGAGCCGATGCTCGGCGACGAGGCGTGCCAGGAAGCCGCAGTCGACCCGCCGAGCGACGTCATGCCGCGCCGGGATCGACAGGAATGCACGCGTGTCGTCGTTGAACCCGGCCGTGTTGTAGAAGCCAGCCGTCTCGGTCGTCATCTCGCGGAACCGGCGCATCCCTTCCGGACTGTCGTGGAACCACCAGGCTGGCCCGAGCTTCAGGCACGGGTAATGACCCGCCAGCGGCGCCAGCTCGCGCGCGTAGGTCGACTCGTCGAGCGTGAAGAGAATGATCGTCAGGTCGCGCTCGTTGCCGAAGCGGTCGAGCAACGGCTTGAGCGCACCGACATAATCGGTGCGGCCCGGGATATCGGCGCCCTTGTCGCGGCCATGGCTGGCATGCAGCGCGGCATTATGGTTGCGGCGGCTGCCGGGATGGATCTGCATGACCAGCCCGTCGTCGATGCTCATCCCGGCAAATTCGGTCAGCATCTGCGCGCGGAACAGCTCGGCATCGGCCGGCGTCCAGTCGCCTTGCATCACCCGATGGAACAATGTTTCCGCCTCGGCGGCGTCCAAGTTGGCGGTCAGCGCCGTCGGGTGGCCATGGTCGGTCGCCGTTGCGCCCATCTCGCGGAAGGCCGCGCGGCGCTTGCGATGCGCCGACAGATAGCCCTGCCAGCTGCCGATGTCTTCGCCCGTCAGCGCCGCGAACCGGGCCAGGGCGTCCGCGAACTGTTCGTGCTCCGGATCGACGACCGCATCGGGGCGATAGGTCGTGACGACGCGCCCGCCCCAGCCCGAGGCGCGGATGACGGCATGATGGTCGAGCGTCTCGTGCGCGCCCTCGGTGGTGGCAAGCAGCTCGATGTTGAAGCGCTCGAACAGGGCACGGGGACGGAAGGCCGGTGTGGCCAGCGCCGCGCCGATTTGATCGAAATGGTCGTCTGCCGTCGCCGCGTCGAGGACGGTGTCGATCCCGAACACCTCGGCCAGGACATGATCGAGCCAGATGCGCGACGGCGTGCCGCGGAACAGGTGCTGGTTCGCCGCGAAGACGCGCCACGCGTCGCGCGCCTTGGTCGTCGGCATGACGCCGTGCGCCGGTACGGCCAGCGCGTCGAGCGTGATGCCCTGGCTGTAGAGCATTCGGTAGAGATAATGATCGGGCGACAGCAACAATTCGGTCGCGTTCGACCAGGGCGCGTCGGCTGCGAACCATTCGGGATCGGTGTGACCGTGAGGGCTGAGGATCGGCAGCCTTGCGACCTGTCCATACAACTGACGAGCGATCTCGCGCGTACGCGGATCGGCAGGAAACAGACGGTCGGGATCGAGCCGCAGCGCACGTGTCATTCTATACCCTCTCGTCGGCGATGGTAACCGGTGTCATGGATCGGTGCAAGGATTGGGATGCCATCGTCATGCTGACGGTGGCGCAACCGAGGACCGCAGGATCAGCGACGACGGGAAGATCGAGGCGGAAGCTGCCGCCACGTCCGCGTCGCGCGTCCCGATCAACAATTTGTTGGCTGCGGCCCGCGCCATGTCGGCAATCGGCCAGCGGACCGTGGTCAGCGGTGGCCACAGATGTGCGGCAATCGCCGTATCGTCGAAGCCGATGATTGACACATCGTGCGGTACGTCGAGCCCGCGTGCACGTGCCGCATGGACGACGCCCGCCGCCATCTCGTCGTTCGACGCCAAAATCGCCGTCGGACGCGGGTCAGCGTCGAGCAGCCGGTTGCCCGCCGCCACGCCCGACTCGAAACGATAGCTGCCTTCGGCGATCATCTCATCCGGCAGCTCGATCCCCGCCGCCGAAAGGGCGGCGTCGAGCCCGGCGCGCCGCTCGAAGGCCGAGCGAAAACCCTGTGGCCCCGCGACGAAACCGATGCGGCGGTGTCCTTGGTCGATGAGATAGGCCGCCGCCTCGCGCATCAGTTCGCGGTCGTTCGACCCAACCATGCGCGACGGATCGTCAAGCTGCGCAGACCCCATGCGCACGTAGCGGCAATCGAGCTCGTCGCAGAGCGCCGCCAGCGCGTCGTTTTCCGAGATCGGCGGCAGCAGCACGATGCCGTGGGGACGCTGGCGCTCTAGAAACTGGCGCAAATCGTCGACCATCGTCGGGGAACCCCGGTTCACCGGGCGCACGATCAGTTCGTACTCGGTGCCCTTCAGCACCTCGAGCAGCCCGGTCTGCATGCCGAGCACCATCTGCGCATTGGGGTTGTCATGGACCAGCGCGATCAGGAAATTGCGGCGGAGCGCCAGCGCGCGCGCCTGCGGATTGGGCACATAGCCAGCGGCGGCGATGACCGCGTCAACCTTGGCGCGCGTTGCCTCGTTCAGCAGGGGCGAACGATTGATGACGCGACTCACCGTCTTCTTCGACACGCCCGCCAGGCGCGCGATGTCATTTATCGTCGCCTTGCCGCGAAAGCCACTGTCGTCGTCGCTCAACTCAGCCTCCCGCTTCCGTGTTCCGACTTTAGCCTGCACAGGGGGTATCGACAATGACACCGGTTTCCATTAGCCAAAGCACAGGGGAGAGACGAGCGCAATGAGCGACGCCGAGGTCATGATGGGTTCAGAGGCGATTGCGGCCGCCTTCGTCGCCGCGCGTCACGAAGCCCGTGCGCTGGGCGATTATCCCGGCGAAATTCCCGCGACGCTGGACGCCGCATACCGGATACAGGACGCCGCGATCCGCCTTGTCGATCACAGGATCGGCGGCTGGAAGGTCGGGCGAATCCAGCCACCTCTCGATCGGCATTTCGGGACCACCCGCCTCTCCGGGCCGGTTTTTGCGCGCAACATCCATCCCGTCTCGCCGGTACGCGATATGCCCGTATTCATGGGTGGCTTCGGCGCGATCGAGGCCGAGTTCCTGTTCCAGCTCGGTGACGTACCCGCAGGTCGTTCGACCTGGTCCATCGAGGACGCCCTCGACTGCGTGACCGCCGTGCACATCGGCTTCGAAATTGCGAGTTCGCCCTTTGCCGGGATCAACGCCCTCGGGCCCACGGTCACGGCGTCCGATTTCGGCAACAACAACGGCCTGCTCGTCGGCCCCGAGCTGCCCGACTGGCGCAACCGCGACATCGACGGCATCGCCGTGACAACGATGATCGATGGCGAGGCGGTCGGCAGCGGACGGGCTTCGGGTTTTCCTGGCGGCAGCGGCCAGTCGGTCGCCTTCCTCCTCGAAAATCTCGCCGCGCGCGGCCATGCTATCCTTTCGGGAACATGGGTTTCGACCGGCGCGGTCAGTGGCGTGCACGAGATTGCACCCGGCAGCAGGGCGGTTGCACAATTCGGTGACTTCGGCAGCGTTGAGTGCCACATCGTCGCAGCGCTCGCCGAGGCGCCGGGTTCGCACGCAGGGACACTTTGATGGCCACAGCCGAAGCAGTCGCATCGCCCGTCGATAATGCCGTGCAAAAGGCAGGCTCGTATCGCTGGGTCATCGTGGCGCTGTTGTTCGCGGCGACCGCCATTAATTACGTCGATCGCCAGATGATCGGTGTGCTCAAGCCCACGCTGCAGGCCGATCTCGCCTGGGACGAGAGCACCTATGCCGGCATCGTGTTCTGGTTCCAGGCTGCCTATGCCGTCGGCTATATCGGCTTTGGCCGCATCGTCGACCGGGTCGGGGCGCGTGCCGGCTATGCGATTGCCTTTATCGTCTGGACCGCCGCCCACATGATGCACGGCGCCGTGCATACGGTGACGCAGTTCGCGCTCGCCCGTGCCGCGCTGGGCCTTGGGGAGTCCGGCAACTTCCCCGCAGGCATCAAGGCCGTCACCGAATGGTTTCCCGCCAAGGAGCGCGCCTTTGCGGTCGGGCTGTTCAATGCGGGTGCCAACGTCGGTGCGATCATCACGCCACTGGTCGTTCCCGCACTGACGCTCGCTTACGGCTGGCGAACCGCCTTTGTCGTGACGGGTGCCGTGAGCCTGATCTGGCTGGTCGCCTGGGTTGCGATCTATCGTCGCCCGCGCGAGCAGAAGCGTGTTTCGGCAGCCGAGCTCGCCTGGATCGAAAGCGATCCCGCCGATCCCTCGACCCCGATGCCCTGGGCCAAAATTGCGGGCATCCGCGAAACCTGGGCCTATGCGCTTGGCAAGTTCTGCATCGATCCGATCTGGTGGTTCTTCCTGTTCTGGCTGCCGGGCTATCTGGGGACGCGCTATCACCTCGACCTCAAGTCGTTCGGGCCGCCGCTCGTCGCAATCTACGTGCTTTCCGATGTCGGCAGCATCGCGGGCGGCTGGGCATCGTCGCGCATGATGAAAGCGGGAAAGAGTGTGAATTTCGCTCGCAAGATGACGATGCTTGCTTGTGCGATTGCAGTCACGCCCATGTTCTTCGCGCAGTACATCGGCAATCTGTGGGTGGCGGTCCTCGTGATCGGCCTTGCCACGGCGGCGCACCAGGCGTTCTCTGCCAATCTCTACACCTTGCCGTCCGATCTTTTTCCGCGCGCAGCGGTCGGTTCGGTCATCGGCATCGGCGGTGCCGTGGGGGCCATCGGCGGCATGTTCTTCTCGCTCTACATCGGCCAGATCCTCGACCGAATCGGAAGCTACACCCCCATTTTCGTGGTGGCCGGGAGTGCATACTTCGTTGCCCTGGGGATCATCCATTGGCTTAGCCCCCGCCTGACCCCGGTCACGCCTGACTAGAGGGCACGGGCGCCCTTTCCTTCCGCCGCTGCCGGACGACGCCCCACCGATAACTCCCTGATGCCGGTGGCAACGCCGAATGCGCTGGGCTAAGCGCGCCGCATATCGAGGAGAGTTCCCATGCGTCAGATTACCCATTTCATCGGCGGCAGCGCCACGTCCACGCCCGGTGCCGCTAAGGGCGATGTGTACGACCCGTGCACGGGACAGGTCCAGGCGCAGGTCGAACTCGGCGACGCGACCACGGTCGATAACGCGGTCAGGACCGCCCTCGCCGCCCAGCCGGCCTGGGCCGCGATGAATCCCCAGCGCCGTGCGCGGGTGATGTTCCGGTTCAAGGAGCTGATCGAACGCAATCTGGACGAACTGGCGCACATGCTGTCGTCCGAACACGGCAAGGTGATTGCCGATTCGAAGGGCGACATCCAACGCGGCCTCGAGGTCGTCGAGTTTGCCTGCGGCATCCCTCATTTGCTGAAGGGTGAATACAGCCAGGGCGCCGGGCCAGGCATCGACGTGTATTCGATGCGGCAGCCGCTCGGCATCGCTGCGGGCATCACGCCGTTCAACTTCCCCGCGATGATCCCCCTCTGGATGAGCGCGGTCGCCATTGCCTGTGGCAACGCCTTTCTGCTGAAGCCGAGCGAGCGTGACCCGTCGGTGCCGGTGCGCCTTGCCGAACTGGCGCTGGAGGCCGGGCTTCCCGCCGGCATCCTGAACGTGGTCCACGGCGACAAGACGGTAGTCGACGCGATCCTCGACCATCATGACATCAAGGCTGTCAGCTTCGTCGGATCGTCCGACATTGCACAATATGTCTACCAGCGCGGCGCGGGCAACGGAAAGCGCATGCAGTGCATGGGCGGCGCAAAGAATCACGGCATCATCATGCCCGACGCCGACCTCGATCAGGCAGTCGCCGATATCGTCGGCGCAGCCTATGGGTCGGCGGGCGAGCGGTGCATGGCGCTGCCGGTCGTCGTGCCGGTGGGTGAGGCAACGGCTAACGAGTTTCGCGAACGGCTGCTGGTCGAAATCGGCAAGCTGCGCGTCGGTGTCTCGACCGACCCCGATGCGCATTACGGCCCCGTCGTCGGCGCCGCGCACAAGGCGCGGGTCGAGAACTACATCCAGATGGCCGTCGACGAAGGGGCCGAACTCGTCGTCGATGGCCGCGGGTTCGCGCTTCAGGGATATGAGGAGGGGTATTTCCTCGCGCCCACGCTGCTCGACCACGTGACCCCGGACATGCAAAGCTATCAGGAAGAAATCTTCGGCCCGGTGCTGCAGATCATGCGTGCCGAGACGCTGG
>JANMJZ010000360.1:0-5615 GCA_031371635.1 Sphingomonadales bacterium
TACCCATCAGCGAGTGAAAACTGGTCGCACGTCCCCCGAGTGGCGGGTGGCGACAGGCGATTATGACAGCCTAAGCGCGGTTGCTGTCCAGGTCGATGACGGCTGAGAAATCCTTGCCGCCCTGTCCGCCGTCCGCCAGTGCCTGATAGCGTTCGGCGGCGATGCCCGCGACAGGGACGGCCGTGCCGGAGGTGCCTGCCGCGTCGAGCGCCAGCCGCATGTCCTTCAGCATAAGCGCCGCCGCGAAACCCCCCTCGTAATTGCGGTCGGCAGGCGTTTCGGGCCCTACGCCGGGAACGGGGCAATAGCTCGTCATCGACCAACTCTGGCCCGACGACACGCTGGCGATGTCATAGAACGCCTGTTGGTCGAGGCCGAGGGCTTTTGCCAGATTGAACGCCTCGGTCGTGACCGCCATCGTCGCACCCAGGATCATGTTGTTGCAGATCTTCGCCGCCTGACCCGCCCCGTTGCCGCCCGCGTGGATGACCGCCTTGCCCATGGCCTCGAGGATCAGCCGCGCCCTTTCGAAAGCCTCCGCCGAACCGCCAACCATGAAGGTGAGGGTTCCGCCGTTTGCTGCGGCAATTCCGCCCGACACCGGCGCATCGACGGCGGTCAAACCTTTGGCCTCTGCACGCGTCGCAACGTCGCGGGCGGTAGCGACGTCGATGGTCGAGCAATCGATCAGCAAGGTATTGGCTTTGGCGCCGGTCAGGACCGTCTCGTCATAGACCTGCGCGACATGCCGACTGGCAGGGAGCATCGTGACCACGACATCGGCGTCTGCGACGGCTTCGGCCGCGCTGGGTGCAGCCAAGCAACCAGCGGCTTTTGCCCGGTCGAGCGCCTCTGCCGACAGGTCGAACGCCCGCACGTCGTGCCCCGCTTTGGCAAGGTTCGCGGCCATGCCGCCACCCATATGCCCGAGGCCGATGAAAGCGATGGTTGTCATGTCATTTCCCCGTCCAGTTGCCGGGCCGTTTCTCGACGAAAGCGGACATGCCTTCGCTCTGGTCGTCGGTGCCGAACAGGCCGTGGAACAGACGGCGCTCGAAAAGGATGCCTTGCGACAACGTCGTCTCGAAAGCGGCGTTCACCATCTCTTTGTTGGCGATGGCGGCCAGCGGGGGCATCGCCGCGATGGCCGCAGCGGTTTTCAGCGCTTCGTCGATGAGATTGGCGGCGGGAACGACGCGAGCTACAAGCCCGCTGCGCTCGGCTTCCTCGGCTCCCATCATGCGACCGGTGAGGCACATCTCCATGGCCTTTGCCTTGCCGATGGCGCGGGTCAGGCGCTGCGATCCGCCCATGCCGGGGGTGACGCCCAGCTTGATCTCGGGTTGTCCGAACTTCGCATTGTCACCCGCGATGATGAAGTCGGCCATCATTGCGACTTCGCATCCGCCACCGAGCGCGAAACCGTTGACGGCCGCGATCCAGGGCTTGCGGGTCGCCGTGACGCGTTCCCAGCCGGCGAAGAAGTTGCTGGCATACATCGACGCGAACGAATGGTCGGACATCTCCTTGATGTCGGCGCCGGCTGCGAACGCCTTTTCGCTGCCGGTGAGGATCAGGCAGCGCTGGCCGGGATCGGCGTCGTATGCGGCAAAGGCGGCAGTCAGTTCGGCGAGGATCCGGCTGTTGAGCGCGTTCAGTGCCTGGGGCCGGTTCAGGGTGACGAGCGTCACCGCATCGCATTGTTCGACAAGGATTGTCTCGTAGGTCATAGCGGCGTCCATTCCTGATCTGCAGGGAGCGGGGCGAATATGGAGTCGACCTCGGCAGGGTCGACCTCGGGCACCCACTTCGGATCATTGTCCTTGTCGACGATCAGCGCACGGACGCCCTCGATGAAGTCATGCGTGTGCACGACGCGGGCGCCGATTGCATATTCCTGCCGCATCTCTGCAGCGAAATCGGGCATCGCTGCCCCCTCGCGCAACTGGCGCAGCGCGACAGCCATCGAGAGCGGCGATTTGGTGCGGAGCGCCGAAACCTCTTTCATGGCCCAGTCGCCCCCGTCTGCTTCGAGCGCGGCCATGATCTCGGCTAGGGTCTCGCCCGCGAACAGCCGGTCGATGCGCGTGCGGTTCTCGACGATTCTGGCAAGCGGTGCGCCGGTGCCGTGCGCCTTGAGTGTCTTGAAGATGTCAGTGCCTTCCTGGAGCGCGACGATGGCTTCAGGCACGTCCGCTGCCGACAGGTAATGCGTCGCCAGCCCCAGCGCGAGACACTCTGCCCCGTCCAGCCTCGCACCCGTAAGCGCCAGGAACTTGCCGACCTGCCCGGGCAGGCGCGACAGGTACCAGCCGCCTCCCACATCGGGGAACAGACCGATGCCGGTCTCGGGCATGGCAAAGCGCGTGTGCTCGGTCGCAATTCGATGGGTGCAGGGCAGAGCGATGCCGACGCCGCCGCCCATGGTAATGCCATCCATCACCGCAACGGTGGGTATGGCGTAGGTAAACAGTCTGTGGTTCATGCGGTATTCGGCGTGGAAGAAAGCGCGGGCCTCTCTGCCGTCGCCCCTGCCGCTGTCGGCGAGCATTCGGATGTCGCCGCCGGCGCAGAAGCCACGACCCTGGGCGTGCTCGAACACGACGACTTTGACCTCAACGTCCGTCTCGAATTCTGCAAGCGCGTCGAGGATCGTTAGGCACATATCGGTCGTCAGCGCATGGATCGCCTTCGGCCGGTTCAGCCTGATGCGGCCGAGGCAGCCCTGCCGCTCTACGAGGACATCCGAGGTCACTGGCGCGTCAGCTCGCGTCCGATGATCATGCGCATGACCTGATTGGTCCCCTCGAGGATCGAATGCACGCGCAGGTCCCGCCAAAAGCGCTCGATGGGATAATCCTGCAGATAGCCATAGCCGCCGAACAACTGCAGCGCGTCGTTGGCGACCTTCGATCCCGTGTCTGTCGCCAGCCGCTTGGCCATCGCCGAAAAGCGCGATTTGTCGGGGGCGTTTGCGGTCACCTTGGCCGCCGCCATGTAGAGCAGCGCGCGCGCTGCCTCCAGATCAGTCGCCATGTCGGCGAGCATGAACTGGGTGTTCTGGAAATCGGCGACGGGCTTGCCGAACTGCTGGCGGTCCTTGGTGTAGGCGATCGCCTCGTCGAGACAACGCTGCGCACCGCCCAGCGACGCCGCGCCGATGTTGATGCGTCCGCCGTCCAAGCCCATCATCGCAAAGCGGAATCCGTCGCCTTCGGCGCCGACGCGGTTGGCGACGGGCACCTTCACATTGTCGAAGATCACCTGCGCCGTCGGCGACGCGTTCCAGCCCAGCTTGCGCTCGAACGCGCCGAAGCTAAGGCCGGGCATGTCCTTCTCGATGACGAGGCATGAAATGCCCTTAGGGCCCGCCTCGCCGGTACGGACCATCGTGACGTAAATATCGTTTACGCCTGCGCCGCTGATGAACTGCTTGGTGCCATTGACGACATAATGATCGCCCTCCAGCCGCGCGCTGGTCTTGAGCGCAGCCGCATCCGACCCTGAGCCTGGCTCTGTCAGGCAATAGGAGGCGATCTTATCCATGCCGACAAGCTGGGGCAGGTACCGATCCTTTATCTCCTTGCCGCCGAAGCAGTCGATCATCCAAGTCGCCATATTGTGGATCGAGATGAAAGACGACGTCGCCGGGCAGCCATAGGCCATGGCCTCCATGATCAGCGCCGCTTCGAGCCGCCCGAGGCCGATCCCGCCGCGCTCCTCGGCGACATAGATCGCGCCGAAGCCGAGCGCCCCTGCCGCCTTCCACACGTCAACAGGGTAATGGTGCTTTTCGTCCCATTCCGCCGCGTGGGGCGTGATGGCGTCAGCAGTGAACTTGCGCGCCAGATCCTGAATCTCGCGCTGGTCGTCGGTAAGGTCGAACTGTGTCATGCCTCCCCATGCCAACCGCGCTGGCTTCGGGTCAAGCGGCTCGATGCCGCCGCGCCTCGAGCGCAATGCCGGCAAGATTTTGCGTCCGGGCGATCCACCTGATGCGCGACGGCCGCACGCCGCCCATGGCTTCAAAGCGCGCGAGGTGAGCCTGGATCGCGGCCGACCGGCACTTGCTCCGTCGGTTCGCTTGATCGATGACGGTCGTGGCATCGCCCAGCAGAACGAAATGCGGGATGGCGAGCGACTGGGCGACATCGAGCGCGGCGATCAGGGCAAGCCATTCGGCGTCGGTGCTGCTGCCTTCGCCAAGTGCGTCGAAATATCGGACGACACCCTGCACGACGACGGCGGCTTCGATGGGGCCGGGATTAGGGCGCGCACCCCCATCGAAAAAGATCTTCACTGCTGGGCGAGACATCGACCGCAGTTGCTCTGCTAAATTTTCTTGCACTGCAATCCATTAACCAACACTGTCGTTCTTCCTGATGGGGGTTAAGGTAACGGCATGCGTGTTCGGGTGCTGACGGCAACGGTGCTCGCAACCGCGGCTAGTCAAGTCCAGGCCCAGCAATTGAACGCCGCCCTGCGCGACACCCTGACCTCGGACCCGCAGATAGCCGGTGCGAATGCACGCGTCCGGGCGGCGGAGGCGGTCGTCGACATCAGCTGGTCAGCCAGGCTGCCGACCCTGGCCGTCGATGGGAATGCGCAAGTCGCGATGAACGACACGACCTATGGTCCGCCCCGCGCCAGCATATTCAATCTCAGCCTCAGGTTCGACCTCGCCCTTTACACCGGCGGGGAAGTGCCCGGGCGCATCCGGTCTTCTGTCGCGGCGCTGGACGCGGAAAAGGCTCAGCGGGACGCGCTGGTCAATACTCGCCTTGCCAACGCCGCCGACCGCTATGCCAGCGTTTATCGCGACGACCGGATTGAGGCTGCCCGAATGGCTCAGGTATCGAACGTGGAGACGCTGCTGGCGGCAACACGGGCGCGGGAGCGTGGCGGTGCCGCGACGACAACGGATACGCTCCAGGCGACCGCCCGTCTGGCGGGAGCACAAGCACAATTGTCGGAAGCCCGCGCTATGTTGACGCGCTCGAACGAGGAGTTGCGTGAGCTCACTGGCAGGTACTTAAGGGTGACCGAGGATGCCGAGCCAGCGCCTGTTCCGGCGCGCGTCGTCACCCGCCTTTCCGAGCACATCGGAGATGTCCCCACGATCCGCTACGCTGATGCACTTGTCGCCATGGCGCGAGCCGACATCCAGGTCGCGCGTGCCGAGCGAGCGCCCAAGCTTTACCTTTCCAGCATCGTACAGACCGGCGACGATTTCGCGCAGAATGTCGCCAGCGCCTCGACGTCCCGTCCCCGCATGCGGATCGGCTTCACGTTGCGCATGCCCCTCTTCGGCGGTGGCGGCCCGGGAGCGCGCGTGCGACAAGCGCAGCAGCTGCTCGCCATGCGCCAAGAGGACCGGATCGCTGCGGAACGCCAGGTCGTCGTCCAGGTCCGCTCCCAATATGCGCAACTCATGGCGCTCGACGCGACACTGCCCGCACTTCGCCGGGCAATAGACGCCAGTCGCGCGGCACTCGTCGGCGTCCAGATCCAGCTCAAGATCGGTACGCGGTCGAGCCTCGACGTGCTCAACGCCCAGGAGGAGGTGACCCAGGCTGAAATCCAGTTTGCCCAGGCGCGCCAGCAACGCCTCAGCC
>JANMJZ010000102.1:0-2870 GCA_031371635.1 Sphingomonadales bacterium
CAGTAAGTTATTGATGTTCCTTGTCTAAATTAGCATGAGAAGATAAATTTTAAGGCTTCGATGATCGGCAGAGTTCTAGGAAGGTTTCGCACACGCAATGGCTTGAGGCGTGTCATTTCGGGACAGAAGCGGCGATTAGAATAGAGGCGGCTCCTAAACTGTTGGGCGCAGCGAAGGGAGTTTGCGCTTACCCTGCCACAGGTTCTGCAGCTTCTCTGGCAAAGAAAATTTCCACTTCCAGCCCTTTTCCTTCTGTCGAGCGGACCTCCAGCGTGGCTTTTGCATTTTGCCTAAGAGACTGGGCTATCACCGCACCAAGTTTACCCGACTGGGGCCAGCTAGTGCCAGTAGGCAGCCCGAGGCCGTCATCAGCTATAATGACCCGGCAACCTTCTGAATTAACTAAGCTGGAGAGTTTGATGACACCTTTGTCGCGCCCCACGAACGCATATTTAAGGGCATTCGTCATGACCTCATTGACAACGAGGCCGGTTGGCATGGCGACATTTATTGAGCACGGCCAAGCGTCGACACTGAGGTCGAGGCGGATGCCCTCGACCGCATGCGCTTCCATAACTGATGCCGCTATTTTGCTGAGATAGACGCCGAGGTCGACGCCATCGTCGGCACTTTCGTGGGACAGCAGGTCATAGAGGACCGCTAAGGAATTTATCCGACCGGCAAGTCTCGTGAAGCGTCGTCCCGTTTCATCGTCGGTAACGTTTCGCGCTTCCATGCGGATCAATGCGGTGATCATTTGAAGGTTGTTTTTTACGCGGTGCTGCAGCTCGCGGAGTAGAACGTCCTTGTCGCGAAGCAGCTGGTCTGCCTGCTCACCCGGTGGTCGGATGCGCTGCCCGATCTTTGCGAGTGCGACCAATCGGAAAAGGGGCTCGCCGTTTTCGTTCTCGATTGTATTCGACCAGGCATCGACATCGACGCTCGTACCCTGGCCAACTATCGTAAACGCTCCCACGTATTCATCGTCGTGGGAAACCGCATCACCCAAAAGCGTCTCGTCTCCAGCCACAGCCGCCACGCCTGGGAGCACAGTCCAGTCCTGTCCCTGCAAAACCGCCGCGCTTTGGCCGGTCAGCCGTTCAAACTCGAGGTTGCAATATGTAATGGCCTCCGACGGCCGCAGCTCGGCGACTGCAATCGCGACGGGAACGTGATCGAGGAACTGCTTGAACCTGTCGCTTTCTAACGCTTCGGCAAGACCAGGCGTGGCGAGTAATTCTTCGACTTGCGCCGAGTCTTGTTGATTTTCCATCCCTGCCCCTTTCCGCTTGGGACGTAATCCAGTCGGCCAAATAACTGAAGTGCTTTCAACGGCTTGTCCGTTCTTCCGCAGCATCTCGCTTGCTCCCACCACGGGCAGCAGCCAATAAAAGCATCTCAACTGATGGTCGCTAGATCAAGGCAGGATGCCAGTTGTAGCTACTGGCGGAAATCGCAATAACCGAGCGTTGTTGGCCTAAGCCCGCCTGTGTCCCGTCATGAAACCTCGTGATGCGTGGTCTCGTAACCGACCGGCCGTTCATGATGATGGTGACCCCCGACGAACGGCTCAAGCTGGGAATTAGGTGTCAGTCCGCTGACAGGGTCGATGGCGATAAGCTGCTGTTGAGCCATCGGCAGCTGCGTCGCAAGTTCAGTCCTAGGATCGGACCGTCGCGGCGCGCTGCGCACTCGAACGGTGTCTTGACGTCAAAAAGCGTAAGCCATAGCCTCTAAGGCATTCGCCTATCACGGCGGATTGCCCAATGCGCTGTGTGCCTGGGAAAACCCTGGAGAGTCGTCATGAAATCCGCATTCTACATGTTGACCGCTGCTGCCATCGCAGTGGCCGCAGTGCCCGCTAACGCTGCTACGTTGTTTTCAACAACGCTTTCGGGTGGCAACGAGACGGCGCCCAATAACAGCACAGCGACCGGAGCCGGTACACTCTTGCTTTCGACCAACCAGAACACGATCGACGTATTCTTGAGCTGGACAGGGCTCACTGGACCAGCAATCGGTGGCCATGTGCATTGCTGTGCACCCCAGGGGGCAAACGCACCGGTCGCGATTGACTTTGGGCCGAGCGGCGTTGCAACTGGGTCACTGACGCGCAGTTTTGACCTTACTGCTGCCGGAACATTCACGAGCGGCTTCATCATCGCCAATGGCGGCACCATTGCGACTGCAAAAACAGCTTTCGTCAACGGGCTCATCAGCGGCGGTGGCTATTACAACGTCCATACCACTGCATTTCCGGGGGGCGAAATTCGTGGCCAGTTGTCAGCAGTCCCCGAAACGACGACCTGGGGCATGATGATGCTCGGCTTTGGCGGCGTTGGCTATTCCTTGCGCCGCAGGCATAAAGTTGGCGCGCGGGTTAGTTTCGTCTGACCTCTAGGCGGGCGAACAGAAGGGCCGCTGGTCGGAAGACTGGCGGTTTTTTCCTGTAGACGCGGCGCGGAAGCAGGTCGCGCAACCACACTGTATCGTCCACTCAGTGCGAAATAATTTGAGCCCAACGGGCGCTTTTTCGGCGCGTCCTGCTATATTTACAAAAGTCGCTCCGTGAGCGCTGATAATGGCGGCTCGATCGCGGAAATCCCCCCGGACTGGCGGTCGAGCCGTTTTTCGCGAGAACCCTTGGCAAAGTAACGGCTGGCAATTGCTCCGCGTACAGCCATCCAACTGGGCAATCCTACGTGCAACGCAAACAGGCGGCGTTCGACGTAGCTCGGCGGCTGCGTCAATGTGCGAAAGGGTTGAACGACGACCGTTGCAGATCTGGCACCCCTTGCCCCGGCCTCATTGGCTCATCACCGCGAAGCAAGCTGGCCTTGAGACTTTCCATCGACGTCTGTTCTACGGCC
>JANMJZ010000007.1:0-12526 GCA_031371635.1 Sphingomonadales bacterium
CGATGGCCTTGATCGGCTTGTCGAGGACGATCTGGTTCTTGAGAACCTTTGCGCCTTCGGCTTCTAGCGCCTCGATGATGTCGCGGACGGCAACCGAACCATAAAGCTGACCGGTGTTCGACGCCTGGCGGATCAGCGTGACCGACTTGCCATCGACGTCCTTCGACGCGGTCTGGGCTTCGGCCTTGCGGGTCTCGTTCTCGGCAACGATGCGGGCCTTGTTCGCTTCGAACACCTTGCGGTTGGCGTTGTTCGAGCGGAGCGCCTTCTTGTTGGGCAGCAGGAAATTGCGCGCAAAACCGTCCTTCACGGTGACGACGTCACCGATCTGGCCCAGCTTTTCGACGCGTTCGAGCAGGATGACTTCCATGGTATCCGCTCCTTATTTCACGACATAGGGGAGGAGGCCGATGTGCCGAGCGCGCTTGATCGCCTGGGCGAGTTCGCGCTGCTTGGGGGCACTGACGGCGGTGATGCGCGACGGCACGATCTTGCCACGCTCGGACACGAAGCCCTGCAGCAGACGGACGTCCTTATAATCGATGCGCGGTGCGTCCTTGACCGAGAAGGGGCAAGTCTTGCGACGGCGGAAAAACGGGCGAGCCATTCAAATTCTCCTTAAGCCGCTTCGAGGTCGTCACGGCGCGGGCGGTCATCCCGGCGGGGACGGTCGCCATCTTCGCGACGGGGGCGGTCATCACGATCACGCTTGCGCATCATGGCCGAGGGGCCAGCTTCATGCGCATCGACACGCAGCGTCATGTAGCGGACGATGTCTTCGTCGATCTGGATCTGGCGTTCGAGTTCCAGGACCACATGGCCGGGGGCTTCGAACTCGAGCATCACATAATGCGCCTTGCGGTTCTTCGCGATCCGATAGGCGAGCGTGCGCAGGCCCCAGCTTTCGGTCTTGACGATCTTGCCGCCATTGTCGGTGATGATCTTGCTTGCGGTTTCTGCGAGCGCGTCGACCTGGCTTTGGGCCACGTCCTGACGCACGAGAAACACATGCTCGTACAGAGCCATGCGGTCTTTTACCTTTCCATGCCGATCGCTGACGCCGCACCATGCAGACGCCCCTCCGGCCTTCCTCGAGGGCGCGCCTATGACGACAAAGGCCGCACTTGGCAACCCCGGCGTTGCTCCCTAACGCGCCGCAACCATTTTCGGAGTCTTTGCATGCGAGCTTTTATCTTTCCCGGCCAGGGTAGTCATTCGGTCGGCATGGGGCGCGATCTGGCCGCCGCCAGTGCAACGGCGCGCGCTGTATTTCAGGAAGTCGACGAGGCGCTGGGCCAGAATCTTTTCCGCCTGATGATCGACGGGCCCGAGGAAGAACTGACTCTCACCGAAAATGCGCAGCCTGCGATCATGGCGCTGTCTATGGCGGTGCTTGCGGTGCTTACCAAAGAGGGCGGGATCGGCTTTGCCGAGAAGGCGGGCTGCGTCGCAGGGCACAGCTTGGGCGAATACTCGGCGCTGTGCGCGGCCGAGAGCATCGATCTTGCAACGACGGCGCGGCTGCTGCGGCGCCGGGGGGCTGCGATGCAGGCGGCGGTGCCGGTCGGCGAGGGTGCCATGGCGGTGCTGATCGGGCTCGACTTTGCGGGCGCCACCAAACTGGCGGCCGAAGCGGCACAGGGACAGGTGTGCGAAGCGGCCAACGACAATGGCGCAGGACAGGTCGTCATTTCCGGACATTTCGAGGCGATTGCCCGGGCCAAGTTGCTCGCGCGGAGCTATGGCGCAAAGCACGTCATTCCCCTGCTCGTGTCCGCGCCGTTCCACTGCGCACTGATGGAGCCGGCAGCCCGTGCCATGGAAGAGGCGCTGGAAGTGGTGCATGTCCAGGCGCCGCTCGTGCCGCTTTACGCCAATGTCACGGCGGCCCCCGTCACCGATCCGGCGGAAATCAAACGCCTTCTCGTCGATCAGGTCACGGGCACCGTGCGCTGGCGCGAGAGCGTCGAAGCGATGGTCTCCGCAGGCGTGACCCAATTCGTCGAGATCGGTGGTGGCGTATTGGGCCCGATGATCCGTCGTATAAATTCGGACGTCACCAATCGTGCCGTCATATCGATGGCCGACATCGAAACACTGGCAAAGGAGCTTTGATCATGTTCGACCTGACAGGGATGACTGCGCTGGTGACCGGCGCTTCGGGCGGGATCGGTTCGGCGGTGGCAAGGGCACTCGCGGCACAGGGCGCAAAAGTCGCGCTGTCCGGCACGCGCGAGGACGCTCTGGCGGCGGTGGCCGCCGATATTCCGGGTGCGGTCATCCTGCCGTGCAACCTGTCCGACGCGGCGGCCGTCGATGGCCTCATACCGCGCGCCGTCGAGGCGCTGGGCGGGCAGATCGACATCCTCGTGAACAATGCCGGCGTGACGCGGGACAATCTCGTCATGCGGATGAAGGACGAGGAATGGGACACGGTGATCCGCGTCAACCTCGAGGCGGCGTTCCGCCTGATCCGCGCGGCGGCTAAGCCGATGATGAAGGCGCGGTTCGGCCGCATCATCTCGGTAACGAGCGTCGTCGGCACGACAGGCAATCCCGGACAGGCCAACTATGCAGCATCGAAGGGCGCGCTGGTCGCGATGACAAAGTCGGTCGCGCAAGAATTGGCGAGCCGCGGCGTCACGGCGAATTGCGTCGCCCCCGGTTTCATCGCGACGGCAATGACCGAAGGGCTGCCGGACGCGCAGAAGGAAGCGCTCAACGCGCGCATTCCTGCAGGGGCCATGGGGACGGGCGACGATATTGCTGCGGCCGTCGCGTTCCTCGCCAGCCGCGAGGCGGGCTATGTCACGGGCCAGACGCTGCACGTGAACGGCGGGATGGCGATGATCTGACGCCGGTCAGAGCGCCACGGCGAGCGAGGCGACGAGCAGCGCCGCCATGCCCCAGTTGAAGGCGCGGCGACTGCGCGGGTCGGTCATCCAGCGCTGCAAATACTGCCCCATGCCCGCCCAGAGGCTGACGACGGGCAGGTTGATCGCGCCGAAGACGGCGGCAACGCCCAGCACGGCCGCGACGTCGCGCGACCCGGCGTAAACGGCGATTGCGGTCAGCGCCATCGTCCACGCCTTGGGGTTGACCCACTGGAACAACGCCGCCTGGATGAATGTCATCGGCTTGCCGCCCGAGGTCGCCGCGCCGGGCACCGGCGGCGGCGCGGAGGCGATCTTCCACGCCAGCCAGAGCAGATAAGCGGCGCTCACGACCTTGAGGACCGTGAACAGCGGGGGCCAGGCGTCGAAAACGCCGATCAGGCCGATCCCCACGAGGAAGATCATCAGCGCGAAGCCAAGGGCGACGCCGGCCATGTGTGGCAGGGTCGGCCGAACGCCGAAGTTCGCGCCCGATGCCATCAGCATCATGTTATTCGGCCCCGGTGTGACCGAAGAGACGAAGGCAAAGCCGACAAGGGCCATGAGCTGCTGCGTATCCATGTTGCCATCCTATTGCATTTTAGGGGCGGATGTGTTGCGAATATCGCGAACGCATCCATGATCGGCGCAATTCATGTCCAGACTCGATGCAATTGGCGAAAATATATTGCGCGAACTTTCGCGCGATGGGCGGCAGTCAAACCTCGATCTTGCCTTGCGCGTCGGGCTTTCCCCATCGGCTTGCCTGCGCCGGGTGCAGGAAATGGAGCGGCGCGGGCTTATCCAGGGCTATCGGGCGGTGCTCGACCGGGCCCAGCTCGGGGTGGGTTTCGTCGCCTATGTCGCGGTGGCGCTCGCGCGCCATACCAAGCTCGACCAGGAGGGGTTCGAGGCGGCGATTGCCGATGCCGCCGAGGTGCGCGAATGCCATAATGTCACCGGGGCGTTCGAGTATATCCTGCGCATCGAGGCGGCCGACCTGGCCGGCTACAAGCATTTCCACACCGAGGTGCTCGGCGTCCTGCCGCAAGTCAGCTCGATCACGACCTATGTCGTGATGGGCTCGCCCAAGGACGAGCGGGCCTAGCGCACCTTCGTGTCGAGGTCCGCCTTGGCCGCGTGATATTCCTTCTCGAGCTTGTCGACGAATTCGGCAACGCTGACGCTTTCGTGCACCGTGCCGATGCCCTGGCCCGAGCCCCAGATGTCGCGCCATGCCTTGGCGGGCGTGTTCGACGACTGGCTGAAGTTCATCGTCTTGAAATCGCCCTCAGGCAGGTTGTCGGGATCGAGACCCGCCGCCTCGATCGACTTGCGCAGATAATTGCCGTGCACGCCGGTGAACAGCGACGAATAGACGATGTCTGCCGCACGCCCGTCGACGATGCCCTGCTTGTAGTCGGCATCGGCATTGGCTTCGGTCGTGGCGATGAAGGCCGATCCCATATACGCGAGGTCCGCACCGCATGCCTGCGCCGCCAGGATCGACCGACCGTTTGCGATTGCGCCCGAGAGCGCGACAGGGCCGTCGAACCACTCGCGGATTTCGCTGATCAGCGCGAAAGGCGACTGGGTCCCGGCATGGCCGCCAGCACCTGCGGCCACGGGGATCAGCCCATCGGCACCCTTTTCGATTGCCTTGCGCGCAAAGCGGTCGTTGATGACGTCATGCAGCGTGATCCCGCCCCAGCCATGGACGGCGGCGTTCAGGTCCTCGCGAGCGCCGAGCGACGTGATCGTGATGGGGACCTGCCACTTGGCGCAGGTCATCAGATCGGCTTCGAGCCGGTCGTTCGACTTATGCACGATCTGGTTGACGGCAAAGGGCGCGGCGGGCCGGTCGGGATTGTCGCGGTTGTGCGCGGCCAGTTCCTCGGTGATGCGGTGCAGCCACTCGTCGAGCAGCCCCTGCGGCCGCGCGTTCAGAGCGGGAAAGCTGCCCACGATTCCTGCCTTGCACTGGGCAATAACCAGATCGGGGCCGGAAACGATGAACAGTGGCGAGCCGATGAGCGGGAGCCGGAGCCGGTCGAAGAGGGGGGAGGGGAGTGTCATGCGCGGTTTAGTAACGCCCCCGAAAGGGCGCGCAAGAGCGCTCGGCTTTCCCTTACGGCAAAGTGCGCACCGGGTGGTGTGTCGGGCCAGGGTGTGTCGATTTGTTTCGACTCACTGGTCCGGTTTGCCTGAGTTGAGTGTCATAGCTCCCTCTCCAGCGATGTGCCCCAGAACCGGGTTTGCCGTCCAGCGGCAAGGGGGCGTCCTTCAACGTGCCCGTGGCAGCAATTGGATTCTAACGGTCTATCTTGATAGGCTCTGCTTATCGATCGGAGCCGCTGATGCCTACATTACGTCAACTCGAGTATCTCGTAGCGGTAGCGGACGAAGCAAATTTCGGGCGTGCGGCAGCCCTTTGCCATGTCTCGCAGCCTTCCTTGAGCCAGCAACTGCGATCGCTGGAATCGCGCCTCGGCGTCACGCTTGTGGAGCGACATGCCTCTGGTGCCGTGCTGACACCGGTCGGGCGCGAGATCACAGAACGCGCCCGACGATTGATCGTCGAAGCGCAGGACATTCGCGATCTGGCGCGCCGTTCGGGGGAGACCGTCGTGGGAACGCTGCGGCTCGGCGTCAGCCCGACGCTCGGGCCCTATCTCCTTCCGCCGATCATCGCGAGGCTTCACCGGGAACAACCCGATCTGCGGCTTTACATTCGCGAAGGGATACCAGAGGAACAGGCGCTTGCGCTGTCCCGTGGTGGCTTGGACATCCTAATCGGTCCGTTGCCGATCGAAGGCAGCGGGTTGGAGATCCATCCGTTGTTTCGGGAGCGGCTCTTTCTGGTCGCTTCCCCGGACCATCCCCTGGTGGGCCGGTCCGACCTTGTGTTGAAGGACCTTGTGGGGGCAGAAGTCTTCAGCGTCGATCAACGGCACCATCTGCACCGCCAGGTCGCGACGATCTCCGCCGAACTCGGCATGGTATTGCTGCGGGATTATGAGGGGACCAGCCTCGACAGCGTCCATCAGATGGCCGCGTCGGGCATGGGGCTGACGATCCTGCCAGAGTGCTACATCCGATCGGAAGTTGGCGGCTCGATCGGCGTGACGGTTTTACGTCCATCGGGATGGGATTTTACCCGAAGCATCGCCGCCGCCTGGCGGGCGGGCGCAGCTTATGGCGCCGCGTATCGACTGATCGCAGATCGCATTCAGGCGGGTGCCCGGGCAATTGTAGCGAGTGGCGATCAGACACGGTAGCGATAGGGTCTGCCTATGGAGGAGATCTTGTTTTTATATTGGCTGTCGACGGCATGCCGCTCTAACAGTGGCCAACCGGCCGGGGCTCCTCTCGACGCACAAACAACTTGACGTTATGTCGGAAACGCCAGGGGGCGCTGGGAAGTGCCACAGATTTCAGACACTGCGGGCAAGCGCATAGGGTGGCGCGAAGCTGCTGCATGGCTTGCGGAAATCGTCGGGCCGGAAACGCCGTATCTTCGCCTCGCGTTCGTTTACGGCGTGGCGATCAGCCTGCTATCGCTCGCGATGCCGATATCGGTGCAGCTGCTGATCAACAGTGTCGCGAATATTGCCTTGCCGGCACCGCTCTGGACGCTGGCGGGGCTCTTGTTTGCCCTCTTGCTGTTCGCGGCGGCGCTGAGTTCGATGCGGTCGTGGATCATGGCGCTATTCGAACAGCGCTTCTATGCGCGCGTCGTCGCCGAGATCACCATTCGAGCTGTTCATGCACAGAACCCTTTCTTCGCCGACCAGAATCGCGCCGACCTGTTCAATCGCTATTTCGATCTCGTAGTCGTCCAGAAGGCCGTGCCCAGCCTTGTCATCGGCGGTTTCACGATCATTTTGCAGTCCGCCGTCGGGCTTACCGTCACCAGTTTCTATCACCCGTTCTTTCTCGCATTCAACACGCTGCTGGTGTTGCTCGTCCTCGCAATCTGGAGCCTGTGGTCACGAGGGGCAATTCGCTCTGCCGTCGCGCTCAGTCATGCCAAGCACGAAACGGCGCGCTGGCTCGAGAGCATCGGCGCATCCAACGGCTTCTTCAAATCGAGCCGTCACCTTGGTTTTGCGATAAGCCGGTCGGAGGCCGCCACGGCAACCTATATCGGCCAGCATCGCCGCTATTTCCGGTACAGTTTTACCCAGATGGTAGCCTTCCTGCTGCTGTACGCCTTTGCCAGCGCGGCATTGCTCGCGCTTGGTGGCGCCCTGATCCTGCGCGGCGAACTGTCGCTGGGCCAGCTGGTTGCCGCTGAACTGATCCTGAGCGGGGTGTTCTATGGGGTGTCGCAGCTCGGCGGATATCTCGACACGCTTTACGACCTGATCGCCAGTTCCGAAGAACTGTCGATGCTGTTCGCCATACCGCAGGAGCCGGTCGTTGCCTCTGCCTCTGCTTCTGCCGCCGAAGCGCGTTTTCCGACCAACGGGTCCGTCGTGCTCGATGGCGTTGAAATCGAGGGCGTACGCTTCGACTTTGAACTTCGTGCCGGCGAACAGCTTGTTGCTCTGGCCGACGGCGACATCGAAAGGCTTCTGGAGATGATCCTGAAGCGGCATATGGTGCCGACAAGAGGGATCGTCATGGTCGGCGGCGCCGACATGGCGGCATTCAACATGTTCCAGTTGCGGTCGCAGGTCATGGTCATAAACCGCCCGACGATCGTGGAGATTACCATTCGGGAATATCTCTCGCTTGCCTCTTCAACGATCGACTCTGGTGCGATGCTCGATGCCCTTGACGTAGTGGGCCTGAGAGAGCGGATCGCGCGGCTGCCGCAGGGTCTCGATACGCAGCTTGCAGCGCTTGGCCATCCGCTGTCGATCGGTGAGGTGATGGCCCTGAAGCTTGCCAACGCGCTGCTCGTACAACCGCGCGTACTGATGCTGTCACAGCTGTACGACCTGGTGCCGGCGAGCCGACTGGTCGAGGCTTTGCGCCGCCTGAAGGAAGCGGGTTCGACGACGCTCCTGTTCACGGGCCGCCCGGAGGACATCAGCCTCGACGGCGTGTTCCGGCTGGAACGAGATCGGCAACAACGGTTTGACAGCTGGGCCGCGGCCATGGCGGATACGCAAGCAGGGGCTCGTGATGGCGTACAATCCTGATCGGGCCGCGCAGTTTCCAACCCTTGCCGCCATGCGCCCACCGAGCGTCGCAGCAACGCTCGCCTGGCTGCTGCTGATCGGGATCGCCTTTGCCGTAGCGGTGATGGCGTTCGTCCCATGGGTGCAGACGGCAAATGCCGCCGGTCAGGTCGTCGTGCTCGATCCCGCGCAGCGTCAACAGCAGATAACGGCGCTGGTGCCCGGTCGGGTCGAGCGCTGGTACGTGCAGGATGGCCAGCATGTGGAGCGTGGCGACCTTGTGGCGCGCGTGGTCGATCTCGATCCAGACCTTCTTCTGCGGCTTCGTGCCGAGCGCGCCCAGGTTGAGGCCGAGATCGCGGCGATCCAGCAAAGCAGGGCCGTCGCGGGGCTCGACGTGGCGCGTACCGGACAGCTTCTGGCGGAGGGTCTCGCGGCACGGCGCGATTTCGAACAGACGCAGATCAAGGTTGCCGATGCCGGTGCCAAGCTGGCGGAAGCACGCGCCAAGCTCAACCGGATCGACATCCAGCTAAATCGCCAGTCGGCGCAACTTGTCCGCGCGCCGCACGAGGGGCGGATCCAGCAGCTGAGTGGCGCAACCGGGGGTTCGCTGGTCGCGGCGGGGACAGTACTCGCCGTGATCGCGCCCGAGCGCGTGGAGCGCGCCGTTGAACTGTTCGTCGATGGGCGCGACGTGCCCTTGCTGCGGCCAGGTCGGCCCGTGCGGCTCGAATTCGAAGGCTGGCCGGCAATCCAGTTCAGCGGGTGGCCGTCGATTGCCCAAGGCATGTTCGACGGGCGCGTGCGCATGATCGATCCCAATGCGAGCGCAGACGGACTCTTCCGTATCCTGGTCGAACCACAGCCCGGGAAGCCGGGATGGCCCCCCGGCGATTTTGTTCGCCCCGGCGGGAAGGTGCGGGGTTGGGTCCAGGGTGAGACGGTGCTTGTCGGCTATGAATTATGGCGCCAGCTCAATGACTTTCCGCTCGAATTCGGGCGGCGGCCCTCGATGGCGCCGACGAGTTCCGATAAAGGGCCGTCTTACAAGACGAGCGAAGCCGAAGGCGATAAAAAGTGATCCGTCGAATCTTCGCGCTGCTTTTCGCGTTGATTCCTGTCGTCCTGGAAGCGCAGGAGCCGTTGACGCTGGACGACGTACTGCGTTCGTCGGCGCGCTCGGCTCCCCAGATCGTCGAAGCGCTTGCCCGTACCCGCCAGGCCGAAGGGCGGGCGCTTGCGGCGGAAGGCGCCTTCGACACGCTGTTCGAAGTCGATTCCCGGTCGCGGCTAGCTGGTTACTATAACGGCACGGTCGTAGACGGACGAGCGACACTCCCGCTGACGGGCAATGGCGGTTATGCCTATGGTGCGTATCGCGCGTCGCGCGGCACTTTTCCCGTATACGAGGACCAGGCGTATACCAACCGCGCGGGCGAGGTGAAGGTGGGCGCCCTGTTTGCGCTTCTCCGCGACCGGGCCATCGACGAGCGGCGCGTCCGCCGAAGCGTGGCGGGAGCAGACGTCGACATAGCGCGCTTCGAGGCAGACATGGTCGCGATCGGCGTGCAGCGACGTGCAATCGAGGCTTATCAGAACTGGGTTGGGGCCGGCCTCAGGCTGCGCGCCTATCGGGACCTGCTCAACTTGGCAGAGCTTCGACAGGTCGGCATCAGGCGACTTGTCACGCTTGGTGCCAGACCGGCAATCCTGCTGACGGAGAACGAGCAAAATCTCGTGCGCCGCAGAGCGCTCGTCGAACGCGCCAGCCAGGACTTTGCGAGCGCGGCCAACAGTTTGTCTCTGTACTTGCGGGACGAGACGGGCGCGCCGATGCGCGCATCCGATGCGCAATTGCCGGCCGACGATACAGCGTTGTTCGGTGTGCAAACCGCCGGCCTGGCCAACGCTCCCGTCACCCGTCCCGACTACCGCATGATTTTGGCGCGGGTCGAGCAGGCAAGCAGGCGCATGATGCTGGCGAAGAACGACCTGGCACCGCGCCTCGATCTGCGTGGAGAAGTCAGCAAGGATCTGGGGGCGGCTGGATTGGGCGGCCCGACGCGGACGCCGCTGGAAGCCGCGATCGGCCTTCGTCTTAGCGTACCTTTACAGAACCGCGCGGCCAAGGGGCGGGTGGCAGAGGCACGCGCAGAAGTCGATGCGCTTGCTCAGCGCAGCCGCTTTCTCCGCGATCAGATCGGGGTCGAGGTTCAGGGGATCGTCATCGCGGTAGAGGCAACGCAGCGGCTTGCCGAAATCGCCGAGGAGGAGCGCAGGCTTGCCGAACGGCTTGCTGCCACCGAGCGGCGTCGCTTCGAACTCGGATCCAGCGACTTTTTCCTGGTGAACCAGCGCGAAGAAACGGCGACCGATGCGCGCGTCCGGCTTGTCGATGCGCGAGCGCGCATCGGCGCGGCCCGCGCCGAACTGGCAGCTGCGACAGCGGATCGTGCCGCGCTCCGCCTCGCCACGGATTAGAATGAAGGCCGGTACAACACGTGCTGCAGGGCCTTCCACTTGTCGGGGATTTGGGATTCTGTCGCTCGCATAAGGTTGCCGAACGCTCGTTTCGGACCCTCATCGCCAGAGCGATGAGCATTTGTCCATTTTTCGCGGGGTTGCTTGCGTCGTCGCGAATGTGAATGTCGCGGTGGCCAAGCGTTGTATCAGTTCGCAAGGCTATGCATCCGGTCGAGCAGCAATGGGAACTGACACATGATGGTAAGATTTCTGGGTTCGGTAGCAGCTTTGGCTGTCGCCATCAGCTCCGTTGCAGCCACGGCACAGACGCGTCCTGCCGCCGACCAGAGCTCTGGTGCCGACATGGCGAAGGCAGAGGCCCGTGCAGCGGCAACGGTCGCCCAGATGACGGCCGCGGAAAAGCTGGTGCTGACCCATGGTATCATGGCAGTGCCGTTTTTTCCGGGGATGAAGATACCTCCCGAGGCTATTGCTGGTGCCGGCTATGTGCCTGGCATTCCGCGCCTGAAAATCCCGGCCCTGACCGAAACAGACGCCAGCCTGGGCGTCGCCTATGTCATGGGTCTGCGCGGTGACGGGGGCGCAACGGCGCTGCCGTCTGGGGTCGCCATGGCGTCGACCTGGAACCCGGAGCTGCTCTATCGCGGGAGCGCGATGATCGGTGTCGAGGCGCGGGCAAAGGGCTTCAATGTCCTGCTCGCCGGTGGCGCAAATCTGATGCGCGATCCGCGCAACGGCCGGACGTTCGAATACCTGTCCGAGGACCCGTTGCTGACGGGCGCGCTGGTGGGCGCGTCGATCGCGGGCATCCAGTCCAACCACATGATCGCGACGATCAAGCATTTCGCGCTCAATGGTCAGGAAACCGGACGAAATTTCATCGATTCGAGAATTTCCGAAAACGCGGCGCGCGAAAGCGACCTTCTTGCCTTTCAGATAGGTATCGAACGTGGAAGGCCCGGATCCGTGATGTGCGCCTATAATCAGATTAACGGCAGCCAGGCCTGCGACAGCGACTTCATCCTCAATCAGGTGCTCAAGCGGGACTGGCGTTACAAGGGCTTCGTGATGTCCGACTGGGGCGCGGTGCCCGGTCTGCAGGCGGCGATCCACGGGCTGGACCAGCAATCCGGTGCCCAGCTCGACAAACAGGTCTTCTTCGACAAGCCGCTCAGCAAGGCCGCTGAAAGCGACCCCGCCTATGCGGCGCGTCTCGACGACATGAACCGCCGGATCGTGACATCGATCCTGGCCAACGGTCTCGACACCGATCCCGCCGTCAAGGGCGGCAAATGGGACAAGAAAGCGCATGAAGCCATTGCCGAAGAGGTGGCACGGCAGGGCATCGTGCTGCTGCGCAACCGCGCAGGCGCACTTCCGCTGGCCGCTTCCGTCAAGCGCATTGCGGTCATCGGGGGCTATGCCGACACCGGCGTGCTTTCAGGTGGGGGCTCGTCGCAGGTCCATGGCGACGGCGGCGCTGCCGTTGCCGTTTCTATGGGGGGCGAGGGGGTGATCGCCCAGTTTATTTCCGAACAATATCATCGATCCGTCCCCGTAAGCGCGATCAGGGCGCGGGCGCCGGCCGCCAAGCTAACATTCATAAACGGCCGCTACCCTTCGGCGGCGGCACTCAATGCCGCCAACGCCGACATCGCCATCGTGTTTGCAACCCAATGGGCGTCAGAGGGGATTGACCAGCCGGACCTGACCCTGCCCAACGGCCAGGACGCACTGATCGAGGCCGTGGCTGCCGCCAACCCTAACACCATTGTCGTGCTCGAGACCGGCGGCCCCGTGCTGATGCCATGGTTGAGCAAGACTGCCGCAGTGATCGAGGCCTGGTATCCCGGCGCGCGTGGCGGGGAGGCCATTGCCTCTGTCCTGTTCGGCGAAACCAACCCCAGTGGGCGCTTGCCGATCACCTTCCCGGCGAACGAAAGCCAGTTGCCCAGGCCCCAGCTCGACGGACTTGGAAAAATCGAAACAACGATAGCCGGGTCCGTGAAGCCAAAGGACTTTACCCTCTTCGCCGAT
>JANMJZ010000015.1:0-4196 GCA_031371635.1 Sphingomonadales bacterium
GAAGAAGGCCCTGGCTGACCTGTTGGAACAGCGAGGCGTGCTGTTGTTTCGCGAGCTGAATCTGACCGACGCTGAACAGGTCGTCTTCACGAACACCCTGGGTCCTATGGCGGAAGACATATTCAAGATCAGCATGGATCCACTGGAAAATCCGCTGTTTGCCTACAGCAAGGGAGCGTTTTTCTGGCATATTGACGGAACGACATCACCGGTGCCGATCTTCGCGTCGGTGATGAGCTGTCGCCGCAAATCTCCCGTTGGTGGCACGACGGAGTTCGCAAATACCTATGCCGCATTTGACGATCTTTCACCGTCGGAGCAGACAGCATTAGAGAAGCTTCATGTCGTGCACATGTTCGAAGCGTCACAGCGCTTCGTAAATCCCGAACCCGACTATGCCACTGTGGAGGACTGGCAGAGATTTCCGCCAGCGACCATTCCCCTGGTGTGGAAGCACAAGTCGGGCCGTAAATCGCTCGTTCTCGGCTCGACAGCATCGCATATCGAGGGAATGACCGCACAAGACAGCTTCAATTTACTTGTCCGCTTGCGCGACCACGCAACCCAGCCGAAATTCGTATACTCGCACGAGTGGACCGTCGGAGACCTAGTAATCTGGGACAACACCGGCACAATGCACCGCGTCCTCGCTTACCCGCATGACAGCGGTCGGCTCATGCATCGGACGACGATTAAGGGCGATGAACCCTTTGCCTAAGCTGCCGCACATAGCCATCGTCACCGGGGCCAGCCGGGGGGCGGGAAGAGGCATAGCCGTGGCGCTTGGAAGCCATGGTTGCACGGTTTATGTCACGGGCAGGTCGGATGGTTGCAGCGACAAGGGGCTGCCTGGAACAATCCAGGCGACCGCACAGGAAGTGACGGCAGCGGGCGGGCGCGGCATTGCCGTTCGGGTCGATCACGCCGATGATCTTCAGGTTGCCTCTTTATTCGAGCGAGTGCGCAGCGAGCAGGGTCGTGTCGACATTCTCGTCAACAATGCCTGCGCGATCCACGACCAGCTCAGTCAGCCCGGTCATTTCTGGCAAAAGCCGCTTGCGATAGGCGACATGATCAACGTGGGTGTGCGCAGCGGATTTGTGGCGAGCTGGTATGCCGCACCATTGATGGTCGCGCAGCGGCGCGGACTGATCGTGTTTACGTCTGCTCCGGGCGCCATGCACTACGTCTTCGGTCCAGCATATGGAGCCCATAAGGCAGGCGTCGATAAGATGGCCCATGACATGGCAGTCGACCTGCGCGAGGCCAATGTTGCCGCCCTGTCGATCTGGATGGGATCACTGGCGACAGAACGCCTGCTTTCGATGATCGCGGCGGACTCCGCGAAGTTTGGATATCTGGCGGACAAGCTCGAAAGCCCGGAGTTCACGGGGCACGTCGTTTGGGCGCTCTACAACGACCCGGCGCTGATGCAACTGAGCGGGCAGACGCTGATCGGTGCGGAAGCCGGTGCGCGTTACGGCGTTGTTGACGGCGGCGGCAAGGTGCCGACTTCAGTGCGCGACACCTCGGGCATCGCACCCCGTGCCTTCTATGCCAACGTCATTCGCTGAAGGATTTGCCACCATGGATGAAGTTCAATTGCAGCAGCTACGGCGCGATGTGGACTTGTTGATGGATCGTCGGGCCATCGAGGACGTGGTGCATTCCCACGCGCGGGGGCACGACCGTTTCGATGTCGACCTGATGCGCGCAGCCTACCATAGCGATGGCATAGACGAGCACGGCAGTGCCGCAGTGAATTCGGCTCAAGACTATCCCGAATGGGCAAATCGAATTCACGCTGGTGGATCGCAGCTTTGCCTGCACAATATCACGACGCACAACTGCGAGATCGACGGCGATACCGCACATGTCGAAAGTTATGTGCTGGTCGGCCTGCTCAATCCAGGCGGCAAGACGGCCCGGTTCATCAACGGGCGGTACATCGATCGGATGGAGAAGCGCCAAGGCCGATGGGCGATCGTCCTGCGCAGGTGCACGGTCGATCTTCTTATGGCGGGAGACGCGAGCATCCTTGCCATGCCGCAGTTCCGGGAGGGTGGCTTTATCAAGGGCATGCGCAATGAAAACGATGTCTCGTATGTGCGTCCCCTAATCGTCGATGCTGTAGTGGAGCGGTGGTAGACCAGTCGCCCCCTCTCGCCGACTGGATAGCCACTCGGGAAGAAGAAATTCTCGGCAAGCCGCCGCGCGTTGCTGCACTTGATCGTGCATCCGTCGCATCCGAAATTCAAAAAGTGACGGCAAAGCTACGTGAAGAAGTAGTTGGCGATGCTGCACCAATTCCCTTGGACCTGATCCCGGAGATCATGTTCACGCTTTGCCGTTACCCCGACTTGTGGAACCCAATCATCGATTTGTCGCTTCCCTTGCAAAACGAAAAGGCCGTCTTGCCGGCGCGCGCGCGCCAGCTCGCGATCTTGCGGACTGCATGGTTGCTGCAAGCTCCCTATGAATGGGGCGAGCACGTCAAGCACGGTCGCAAGATCGGCTTCACAGACGATGACATCGATCGACTTATGGCCGGCTCGGCGGCGCCCGGATGGGACGAGCATGGACGATGTCGACGCGCTGGTTGTGCCAGATGATCTAACTGCAGCGTTGTTTGCTCAATCGCAAGCCGCCACCAACTTCGCCGACTATGCGCCGTCCTATCGCCGTAATGTCCTGCGCTGGATCAAACTGGCCAAGACAGCGCCAACGCGCGCCAAACGGATTGCTGCGGTCGCCAAGAGCGCGATGCACATGAGAAGCTGCCGCAGATGTAAGTGGCAGCAAAACTGTTACACCGCAGTGAGTTCAGCAATGACCTCAGCGACACGGCGTTCACGCGTCGGTTCGGACTTGGCGGCGTGGATTCGGTGTGTCAGCCCGCGCTGCTTGCCGGGCGTCAGGCGCGCCCAGGCTTGTGCCGCGACACTGTTGCGCACAAGTGCCCGAACAAGCGCATCGGGCATGTCGACGACATTCTGATCGGCAATGCCAAAGCGCATCTCGACCTGATCGCCGACCGTTATCTCCGCTTCGCGCAAAACGCGCAGCGCGACGATGATATAGCGACGGCCATCACCTGTCGGCATCCATGCGCCGCTGATCGGAAGGTCGGCAATTTCGCCGTCGACGCGCAATCGCGGATAGCGCGCGAAGGGCAGTTCGGCTGCAACGGCGTCGGGCAGGAACAGCACAGTATACCAGACCTTCCGCGTCTTGCCGACGCCGAACCTGTCGATCGGCCCCTCGAAGCTATAGGGATAAGGTGCCTTCATTCGATTATGTGCGCTGGCCAGCCCCCGCCGAGCGCTTTGTAAAGCGCGATCAGTGCGCTGGCATCTTGCCGCCGCAGGATGGTGAGGCTGATTTCGCGAGATATGCGTTCGCGCGTCGCGCTGGCAACCGGATCGTAGTTGGTGATACCCTTGGCATAACGTGTGCGCGCGATCGCTAAAATTGTTTGCTGCTGATCGAGCGCCGCCGTTGCGCGGGCGATCTGAGCGGCGAGCGAGGCGCGCGCGGCCAATTGGGTTTCAACTTCCGATGCGGCGATCGCGACGCTTCGCCGAAAAGTGATCAGGGCTTCGCGGCGCAACCCCTTGGCGGTCGCGACCTCGGCATCGACGCGCCCAAAGTTGAGCAAATGCCACGATAGACGCGGACCAAAGCTGCCAGTGACGGCGCGACCGCTAATTAGATCGTCCGGTTTTGCCGCAGCCACGCCGATACCGGCCCCGAATGAAATCGTCGGATAATAATCGGCGGCCGCGACGCCGATGTCGGCATTCGCAGCGGCGAGTTCGCGCTCGGCTTTCAGGACATCGGGGCGGCGTCGCAGCAGACTCAGCTGTCCGCCGGGATCGACAGCGGCGAGCGTAGGCAGTGCAGCGGCGCGGACTCCGATCATCGTCGTCAGCTCTGTGGCATTTGTGTCGAGCAGTAGCGCAAGTGCCTCGCACGCGATTGCGGCGTCGCCGCGCAGCTTGGCAGTTTCACTTTCCCCATCGTTGAGGTCTGCCTGCGCCTGCGCCAGAAGCGATGCATCGCTCAGCCCGGCACGATATTGCGCGCGCGCAGACCGGACGAGCTTGTTTTGCGCATTGGTACCTGCCAAGCTTTGCGCGATCCGCGTATCGAGATCCCGGATCAGCCAATAGTGATCGACGACGGTCGCCGCGATG
>JANMJZ010000083.1:0-14249 GCA_031371635.1 Sphingomonadales bacterium
CGAAGCGGGTGGCCGCGGTCGAGACGAAGCACCTTGACGCGATTTTGGGCGCAATGGCCGATCGACCAGCCGCGGCGAATAATTTGCGCAAAGTGCTGAAGCGACTGTTTGCCTATGCGGTCAAGGCCGGCATGCGCCCGCTTCGCGACAATCCGGCAGATCTGACCGACAGCTTCAGGATGCGCGGCGAAGGGTTTCACACCTGGACCGAAGACGAGATTGCGCAGTTTGAAGCCCGATGGCCGATCGGGACAAAGCCGCGCCTTGCGTTCGCATTGATGCTGTTCACCGGCTTGCGTCGATCCGACGTCGTGCGACTGGGCCCCCAGCATATCCGAGACGGTCGCATCCGCATAAATCAGACGAAGACCGGCGCTGCAGTCACTATTCCAGTTCATAGTCAGCTTGCGTCGGCGGTCGCTGCGCACCCGGCCGCCGGGCTAGTGTTTCTGGTCACCGAATTCGGTAAGCCCTTCACGGGCAACGGGTTCGGCAACTGGTTTCGCGATCGGTGCAATGAAGCCGGGCTTCCCCAGTGCAGTTCGCACGGCTTGCGCAAAGCAATGAGTCGGCGGCTGGCTGAAAGCGACGCAACGAATCTCCAGGGTCGAGCGGTCACGGGTCACAAGACTGATCGCATGTTCGCGCATTACGCTGCCGAAGCCGATCGCGGTCGGCTGGCCGACGAAGCCATCGCGAACCTGGAAAGCCATCGCTTCGCGTCTGAATGAGGTTCGCCGAAAAAAATTTGGGTGTCATTCTTGAAGCCGATATGGCTAACCTAGAAGCTGGGTTAGCCATATCGAGACAAAAAAGGCTTAGTTTTCATGTGTTTAGCAAAGGCCATGGCGGACAGGGTGGGATTCGAACCCACGGTGAGCTTGCACCCACGACGGTTTTCAAGACCGTAGCCTTAAACCACTCGGCCACCTGTCCGCATGGCTGCCGGTTAGGGTCTCACGCCCTGCCGTGCAAGCGGCGCGACGAAGCGGGTTCGCAATTGTGGGTCGCTGTGCCATGATCTGGCAATGCGGGGGCGAACACTTTGCTGGTATCTGGCGGGAATCCTTGCCGTCGTCCCCCTGTCGGGGCTGGGCGGCGGCCGGGCGGTTGCGCAGGACGGCGATGGCGGGTTTCAGGCTTATGTGGAGGGACTGGCGCCAATCGCCCGCGCCCAGGGCGTCACCCAGGCGACGATCGACAGTGTCCTGCCGACGCTGACCTACAATCCACGCGTTGCCGAGCTCGATCGCCAGCAGCCCGAGGCGAACCCCAATGCGGCGATCCCGCGCTTTGCGCCTTATCGCGCCCAGCACGTCGACAGCGCGCGGATCACGAGGGGGCGCTCGAAATATCAGGCGCTGCGTCCGCTGCTGCAGCGCGTCGAACGTGAGACCGGCGTGCCTGAGGGCATCATGATCTCGATTTATGGCAACGAGACGAACTACGGTGCCTTCACCGGCAATTTCGACCTCGCGCGCGCGCTTGCCAGCCTCGCCTATGAAGGGCGGCGCCGGGCGTTGTTCCAGCAGGAATTCATCGACACGCTCAAGCTGATCGACCGGGGATACCGCCGCGAGGAACTCGTGGGCAGCTGGGCGGGGGCGACCGGCTATCCGCAATTCCTGCCCTCTGTCGTCCTGAAGCTGGCGCGCGACGGCGATGGCGACGGGCGGGCGGACATCTGGCGGAGCGAGGCCGACGCACTGGCCTCCATCGCCAATTATTTTCGCGATGCGGGGTGGCGACCCGGTCAGCCCTGGGGCGTTGCGGCCAGCGTCCCGGCGTCGCTCGACCGCGGCGCACTGTCCAACCACACGACAAGCCCGCGTTGTCCCCGCGTTCACGACCGACACAGCCGGTGGATGACCGTGCGGGAGTGGCGCGCGCTGGGTGTAACGCCCACCTCGGCGAAGCTGCGCGACGACGACCTGGCCTCGCTCCTCGAACCCGACGGCCCCGGCGCCACCGCCTATCTGCTGACGGGCAACTACCGCGTCATCCTCGATTATAATTGCTCCAATTTCTATGGCCTGTCGGTCGGCCTGCTGGCGGATGCGGTTGCCGGTTGAGCTGATTGCGGCGGGCCTGGCCCTCGCCAGCTGCCTTGGCCCCGCCGAGCCGCTACCTGCCGGGCCGATCGTCCCGCTCCACCGTCCGCGCGTCAGCGACGACACCGTCAAGATCGGCGCCACCTACACCGCAGGCGGGCGCAGCTACACGCCGCGCGACGAGCGGAACTACGAAGAAACCGGCATGGCGAGCTGGTACGGCGAGGAGTTGCGCGGCAGCCGCACGGCCAATGGTGAGGCGTTCGACCCGGACGGCTTTTCGGGCGCGCACCGCACCTTGCCCCTGCCGTCCTATGTCGAGGTGACGTCGCTCGAGACGGGGCGCACGATCCTGGTGCGCATCAACGACCGGGGTCCATTCCACTCGAGCCGGATCATCGACCTGTCGCTCGGTGCCGCGCGCCAGTTGGGCATCACCGGGCGGGGCGCCCACCAGGTGCGGTTGCGACGGGTCGAGCCGGGCGAACAGGACAAGCTGGTGCTCCGTCGCGGGGAGCCGGTAGCCTTGCGACGAGCGCCAGCAGCCGACGAACTCGCCCGGATCCGCGCCAGTGCCGACTGGCAGGCCCCGCCGCGCGCTGCAGCGACGGCAAAAATGCCGACCGGTGCAGGGCCGTTCTTCCTGCAAGTCGCCAGCTTTTCCAGCGAACAGCGTGCGCGCATCCTTGCAGGCAGGCTCGGGGCGGACGTCTCGACGATCGCCGGTACATGGCGGGTGCGGCTCGGCCCCTATAAAACGGCCGACAAGGCGATTGCCGCACTGGCCCCGCTGGCGGCAAGGGGCTATCCGGACGCCGTCGTTACCCGCTGAAGCCATCGGAGTCGTTCGTGAAGCCTGTTTTGCCGATCATTACCCTGCTGCTGACAGCCGCCCCCGTTACCGCAGCAGCGCCGCCTTTCGAGACCGCAGCACCCATCGCGTATCTGGTGGACCTGTCGTCCGGCGCCACCCTTTATGCCAAGGACCCGGACCGGCGCATGCCGCCCGCGTCGATGGCCAAGATGATGACGGTCTACGTCGCCTTCGATCTGATCAAGAAGGGCGAGCTGAAGCTCGACAAGATGATGACGGTGCGGCCCGAAACCTGGGCGCGCTGGCACGGGCCCGCGGCGGGCTCGACGATGTTCCTGTCGGCCGGCGAGCAGGTCAGCGTCGACAATCTGCTGAAGGGCATCGTGACGCTGTCGGGCAATGATGCCTGCGTCGTGCTTGCAGAGGGCATTTCGGGCACCGAAGAGGCGTTCGCCGCGCGGATGAACGAGGAAGCCAAGCGGCTGGGGCTGAGCAACAGCAACTTCGGCAATTCGAACGGCTGGCCCGACGAAGGGCGCACTTATGTGACGGCGCGCGATCTCGCCAAACTGGCCGCAGCGACGATCCAGGACCATCCCAAGCTTTACAAGACTTACTATTCACTGCCTTCGTTCACCTGGGGAAAGACGCTGGGTGCCGGGGCTGACATCACCCAGGCGAACCGCGATCCCCTGCTGGGCCGGGTCGCGGGCGCCGATGGCCTGAAGACCGGGCATACCGACGAGGCGGGTTATGGGTTCACGGGATCTGCGGAGCAGAACGGCCGTCGCCTCGTGATGGTGGTCGCCGGGCTCGGCAGCTTCAACCAGCGGATCGAGGAATCGGTGAAGTTCATCGAATGGGGCTTCCGCGCGTGGAGCACCAAACCGCTCCTGAACAAGGGGCAAAAGATCGAGACGGCCGAAGTGCAGCTGGGCGATGCCTCAAGCGTCGGGCTGGTCGCGCCGCGCAATCTGGCGGTGACGATGCCCGCAGGCGCGATGACCGGCATGAAGGTCAAGGTCGTCTATGACGGCCCGATCAAGGCGCCGATCGCGGCCGGCCAGCACATTGCCGACCTGGTCGTCGAAACCCCCTCGACCCCGCCGCAGGTCATGCCGCTGGTTGCCGAGAACGCCGTGGGGAAGGCGGGCGTTTTCCGCCGCGCCTGGGCCGGTTTCCTGTCGTTCTTCGGGGTCTGACGCTGCCGGGACGATTCATCACGCTGGAAGGAGGCGAGGGCGTCGGCAAATCGACGCAGCTCGCCCGGCTGGCAGAGGCTCTCCGCGCGCAGGGCAAGACGGTGGTCACGACGCGCGAGCCGGGTGGCACGCCGGGTGCAGAGGCGATCCGCGACCTGTTGATGACGGGCGGCACCGATCGCTGGAGCGCGCGCGTAGAGGCGCTGCTGTTCGCGGCCGCACGCGCCGACCATGTCGAGCGCGTCATCCGGCCTGCGCTCGAGCGCGACGACTGGGTGCTGTGCGATCGCTTCATCGATTCGACCCGCGCCTATCAGGGCGGGGCGGGGGGCATATCCGACGACGAAATCCTGCAGCTGCATGGCTTTGGCAGCAGCGGGCTGTTGCCGGACCGGACATTGTTGCTCGCACTGGCGCAAAGCGAAGCTGCCACCCGTGCGAGCGTTCGCGACGGCGCGAACAGCGACCGTTTTGGCGAGAAAAGCGCCGGGTATCACGCACAACTCGGTGCGGCGTTCGAGGAGTTTGCCAAGGCAGATCCTCACCGATTTCGTCGGATCGATGCCGAAGGCGCTGCGGATGCCGTCACCGCGCGGCTGCTCGACGCGCTGGCCGACCTGTTGTGAAGCTGCTCGGTCATGACGGTGCGTTCGACGCGATGCGTGCCGCGATCGACAGCGGGCGGATGCACCATGCCTGGTTGCTCCACGGGCCGAAAGGGGTGGGGAAAGGAAGCTTTGCCCAGATCGTCGCAGCCCGTCTGCTGGCAGAGGTTTCGGCGACACCTCCTGCCAGTGCCGGTTTCGCGCTCGCTGACGACCACCCGACCGCGCGCCTGATCGCAGCCGGATCGCATCCCGATCTCGTGACACTGGCACGGCTCGAGAACGAAAAGACCGGCAACCTCGCCCGCAACATCACCGTGGAGCAGGTCCGCACGCTGAAAGCTGTGTTCAGCGGCACGCCATCGCAGGGCGACCGGCGCGTCGTCGTGGTCGATGCGATCGACGATATGGAGCGCGGCGCCGCCAATGCGCTGCTCAAAAGCCTCGAGGAACCACCGGCCAGCACGACCTTCCTGCTCGTCAGCCACGCGCCGGGCCGCCTGCTGCCGACGATCCGGTCGCGGTGCCGCAGCCTTGCGTTCGCACGCCTGAATGATGACGTCATGACATCGGTTCTCGCGGAACAGGCGCCCGAGCTCGACGACATGACACGCGCGGTCGTGATTGCCGTCGCAGGCGGCGCCCCGGGCGCGGCGCTTTCAGTGATCGAGGCCGATGTCCCCGGCATCGACGCCGCGCTGCGTGAGATTGCGACGACGGGTGATCCCTACAACGTCCTGCGCCTCGAACTCGCGGGCAAGCTGGCGCTCAAGGCAGCCTTGCCACGCTACGAAGCATTTCTCCGTCGTGCCCCTGCATTCATAGCGTCGCAGGCGCGGAGCCGGTCTGGAGCTGCCCTCGCAACGGCGGTCGAGGCCTGGGAAAAGGCCCGCCAGCTCGCCGATGTCGCGATTTCGCAGTCTTTGCCCGCCGAAAGCGTGGTCTTCGAGATCGCGGGCCGTGTCGCGACGCTTGCCCCAAGGGACGCGTCCGCTAAAGCCTGAGCCATGCCAGGCTCACCCTATTACATCACCACCGCGATCAGCTATCCCAACGGACAGCCGCACATCGGCCATGCCTATGAGGCGATTGCCGCCGACGCGATTGCGCGTTTCCAGCGGATGCAGGGGCGCGATGTCCGCTTCCAGACCGGCACCGACGAACACGGGCTGAAGATGGTCCAGACCGCGCGCGACCGCGGCGTCGAGGTTGCCGATCTGGCACGCGAAATGTCAGACCGGTTCCAGGCGATGTGCGATGCGCTGAACGTCAGCTACGACAGGTTCCAGCGAACGACCGATCCCGCGCACCATCGCGCCAGCATTGCGCTTTGGGAAGCCATGAAGGCGAATGGCGACCTGTACCTCGATCGCTACGAGGGCTGGTATTCGGTTCGCGACGAGGCGTTCTACGAGGAAAAGGAACTGACCGACGGGGAGGGCGGCATTCGCCTGTCGCCCCAGGGCACGCCCGTCGAATGGACTGTTGAGGAAAGCTGGTTCTTCAGACTGTCGAAATATGAAAAACCTCTGCTCGAACTATATGAAAAACAACCGGATTTTGTTCAGCCCGATAGTCGCCGGAACGAAGTCGCCCGTTTTGTCGAGGGCGGACTGCGCGACCTCAGCATCTCGCGCACGAGTTTCGACTGGGGCGTCAAGGTGCCGGGCTCACCCGACCACGTCATGTATGTCTGGGTCGATGCGCTGACCAATTATCTGACGGGGCTCGGTTATCCGGAACAGACGCCCGACATGGCCAAGTTCTGGCCGGCGAGCCTGCACCTCATCGGCAAGGACATCGTACGGTTCCACACCGTCTATTGGCCGGCGTTCCTGATGTCGGCCGACATCGCCCTGCCGAAGCAGGTCTTCGGCCATGGATTCCTGCTGGCGCGCGACGGGGCAAAGATGTCAAAATCGGCGGGTAATGTCGTCGATCCTATGGCCCTTGCCGAACGCTATGGCGTCGATGCCTTCCGCTACTTCATGTTGCGCGAAGTCAGTTTCGGGTCCGACGGAACATGGAGCGAAGAAGCAATCGTCACGCGCTGCAATGCCGAACTGGCCAACAGCTTCGGTAATCTGGCGCAGCGGACCCTGAGCCTCGTTGTCAAGAATTGCGACGGCTACCTCCCGGCGATCCGGGGCCATTCTCGAGAAGATGGCGCGTTGTTCGACACCGTCGGCAAGGCGGTCGGCGAGACGATCCCGAAGCTTTATGACGACCTTGCGCTTTCACAGGCAGCCGAGACCTGGCTGCAGGCCGTGTTCGCCTGCAACGCCTATATCGACGTGCAGGCCCCCTGGGCGCTGAAGAAGACCGACCCCGAACGCATGGAAACGGTGCTGGCGACCTTGTTCATCTGCATCGCCCAGCTGGCCGTGGCCATCGCACCGCTCATTCCAGCAAGCGCGACACGCTTGCTGGACCAGATGGGCGTACCCGAAGACGTTCGTACCTTCGCCGGGATCGGGTTGCACTGGTATTCGCCGCTGGCCGAAAGCGGCTTTCGCATGGCAGCGCCGCAGGGCCTGTTCCCGCGGCTCGAACTGCCCGCCGAAGACCCTGCCTGATGTTCGTCGATTCGCATTGTCACCTGAATTACAAGGGCTTGGTCGAGGATCAGGAGGCGGTACTGGAACGTGCCCGCGGTGCCGGTGTGGACCTTATGCTCAACATTTCGACGCGTGAGCGCGAGTGGGATGACATCGTCGCGACCGCCGAACGCGAGCCTGACGTCTGGGCCTCTATCGGTATTCACCCACACGAAGCGGACGCACATCCCGACGTCGATACGGCAAAGCTTGTGGCCCGCGCCGCGCATCCGCGCGTCATCGCCATCGGAGAGACGGGCCTCGACTATTATTACGACCATAGCGACCGCGACCGCCAGCGTGCCTCGTTCCGCAGCCATATCGCCGCTGCACGGGTGACGGGCCTGCCGCTGATCGTCCACACGCGCAGCGCCGAAGAAGATACGGCGGAGATCCTGGCCGATGAAATGGGGAAGGGCGCCTTTCCGGGCGTCATCCACTGCTTCACAGCGAGCGACGAATTCGCACGTATAGCACTGAAACTTGGTCTTTTTATCTCTATTTCGGGCATCGTGACCTTCAAGAGCGCCACAGATTTGCAGGCGACAGCAGCGACAATCCCGGAAGACCGGCTGCTGATCGAAACCGATGCGCCCTTCCTCTCGCCGGTGCCCCATCGCGGCAAGACCGGCGAGCCGGCCTTCGTCGCCGACACCGCCAGGTTTCTGAGTACGCTGCGCGGGGTTTCGGTCGAGGACCTTGGCCGGACGACGAGCGCCAATTTTCACCGGCTCTTTGCCAAAGCGCGGCCGTGAAAGTCACGATCCTCGGGTCGGGCACTTCTTCCGGTGTGCCGCGCGTCGATGGCGAATGGGGCGCGTGCGACCCGACCGAGCCGCGCAACAGGCGGCGGCGGGTGTCGGTCCTCGTCGAGCATGACGGCACGCGCATATTGGTCGATACATCGCCCGATCTGCGCGAACAATTGCTTGCCGAGGGCGGCGGGCGTCCGTCGGCAGTGATCTGGACCCATGAGCATGCCGATCATTGCCACGGCATCGACGACCTGCGGCCGTTCTATTTTTATGGGAAAGAGCCGATTCCGGGCTTGGCCAGACCCCGCGCCCGCGAGGAGCTCGAACTGCGCTTCGCCTTCGCCTTTGCCGGACACCAGGGCTATCCGCCCTACATGTCCTGCGGCGATTTGCGCGACGACTTCACGCTGCGCGGCATCCGCATACGCGCGGTCGACCTGCCGCATGGCCGGATCAGCAGCGCGGGTCTGCGCTTCGATGCCGGTGGAAAGTCGATCGCTTATTTCACCGATTTCAACATCTTGCCCGATGAAGCTGCGGCGCTCGTGGAAAATGTGGATCTCTGGATCGTCGATGCGGTGCGCGTTGCGCCGCATCCGACGCACCCGCATCTTGCCCAGACGCTCGACTGGATCGAGCAGCTTCAGCCCGTGCGCGCGATCCTGACGCACATGGACCAGTCGATGGACTATCGCAGCCTGTGCGCCGTGCTGCCCGAGACGGTCGAGCCCGGTTACGACGGGCTGGTGGTGGCGCTGTGACCGGCGACAATACGGCGCGGCTCGTCTGGGCCGGTTTTGCGATCCTGCTGGTCGCGAGCAGCCTGTTCGGGCGGCAGTTGAACCTGGGGACGACGATCCGGATGGCGCTCGCATGGGTCGCGCTCTTCGCGCTCGCCTATGGTCTGTTTTTGTTCCGGGACGAGGTGAGGGGGGTCTGGTCGCGCGCCGTGGCCGACGCCGGCGGTGCTTCGGCGCCGCTGGTCACGGGCGGCGTAACGCGGATCGCCATGGGCAGCGACGGTCATTTTCACGTGCGGGCCAAGGTCAACGGCCAGCCGGTCGAGTTTCTGGTGGACAGCGGTGCCACGACGACCGGATTGAGCGCAGACGCCGCGCGCCGCGCCAACGTGGCGCCTGACAATTCGATCGAGATTCCCATCGACACTGCCAATGGCACGGTCATGGTATCGACGGCCCGGATCGCCTTGCTGGAGGTCGGCAATATCCGCCAGTCCGACGCGAAGGCCGTGATCGGCGCCAGCTTCGGAGACACGAACGTGTTGGGGATGAGCTTTCTGTCCGGCCTGAAACGCTGGAACGTCGAGGGCCGCACCCTCACCCTCGAACCCTGAACCATTTTACATAATGTATATTATCGGGATAAAGGCTTGAATTTGGTGACCGACCCCCACGCCCCCCTCGCGCGTATACTTGAACTTGTTGAACGCCTCCGTGATCCCGACACCGGATGCGAATGGGACCGCGTGCAAACCTTCAGCACGATCGCGCCGTACACGATCGAGGAGGCTTATGAAGTCGCCGACGCCATCGCGCGCGACGATATGACGGCGCTGAAGGATGAACTCGGCGACCTGCTCTTTCAGGTCGTGTTGCATGCCCGCATTGCCGAACAGCTTGGCGCGTTCGCCTTTGCCGACGTCGCGACGGCGATCTCCGACAAAATGGAACGTCGCCATCCACATTTGTTCGACGTCGAGGTTGCCCGTCCTGATTGGGAAGCCCTTAAGGCTGCCGAGCGGATGCCTGGTGCGAGCGCTCTAGATGGTGTCGCCTTAGCGCTTCCCGCCCTCAAGCGGGCGGAAAAGCTCCAGAATCGGGCTGCGCGAACCGGTTTCGATTGGCCGGACGCATCAGGGCCCCGCGCAAAGATCGAAGAAGAATTGGCTGAAGTCGAAGCTGCGACAACTGAAGCAGAGCGTGTCGATGAGCTCGGAGACTTGCTGTTTGCCGTCGTAAACTATGCCCGCCACCTTGGCGTCGATCCCGAGGTGGCATTACGCGGCGCTAACGCCAAGTTCGAGGGTCGGTTCCGGCTGATCGAGACCGAACCTGGGTTTGCCGGTCTGTCGCTCGTCGAAAAGGAGCGGCTTTGGCACGAGGCCAAGAAGCGGGCGCGCTAGTTCGGCGAAGCTAGCGTGCTTCGAACCGCGCCAGATCCTCGTTGGTCAGGCGGACTGTAACGGTGCGCATGTCCCCTTCCCCGCTTTCTCGCTCCACATTTCCGTGTGCGTGTAGCCACGCAAGTGCAGCGCCGTCACTAGCCGCGATACGGACATCGTGCGGTTTTCGGGCAGCGGTGAGTATCTCTGCCGCGCGCCCGGAAAGGACGTCAATGCCCTCACCGCTGATGGCAGACAACATAACGACATCGGAACGCCGGGACGCCTCGTTAGCAACTGTCTCGCGTGCCTCGTCGCCGAGCAAGTCTATCTTGTTCCAGGCCTCGATCATGGGCGTCGCCGTTGCGCTTCCGATCACGGACAGTTCGGTGAGCACCTTTTCGACATCGGCTGCCTGGGCTTCGCTGTCCGGGTGGGAGATGTCGCGGACATGGACGATGAGGTCCGCAGATGTCACTTCCTCCAGTGTCGCGCGAAATGCCGCAACCAGTTGCGTTGGCAGATCGGAAACAAACCCGACCGTATCGCTCAAAATCGCCTTGCTGATTCCCGGAAGCACCACGTCGCGCATCGTTGGATCGAGCGTCGCGAACAGCAGGTCCTCTGCCATAACCCGCGCGCCAGTCATGCGATTGAAAAGTGTGGATTTGCCCGCGTTTGTGTAGCCGACAAGCGCAACGACCGGCCAGGGCGCGCGCCGTCGCCGCTCGCGGTGCAGCCCGCGCGTTCGAACGACCTGTTCCAGCTCTTTCTTCAGTTTTGCCATGCGGTCGCGGATCAACCGACGGTCGGCCTCGATCTGGGTTTCGCCGGGACCTCCTAGAAAGCCGAAACCACCGCGCTGGCGCTCGAGGTGGGTCCAACTGCGCACGAGCCGTCCCGCTTGATAATCGAGATGGGCAAGCTCTACCTGCAAGCGCCCTTCGGCGCTCGCTGCACGTTCGCCGAAGATTTCAAGAATAAGCCCCGTCCGGTCGATGACTTTCGTTTTCGTCTCAGTCTCCAGATTGCGCTGCTGTATGGGCGTCAGCGCGCCGTCGACGATCGTCAGTTCCGCATATGCGGCCCGACCCCTGTTTGCGATGCTTTCCACCTGACCGCTGCCGAACAAGGTGGATGGCCGGGGATCGCGCACCTTGATCGAAACACGATCGACGACGTCAATGCCGATCGCGGCTGCTAGCCCTACCGCCTCGTCGAGGCGTGCGTCCGCGTCACGCGTCGCACCAGCCGCCTGACGGTCCGGATATACGACAAGCGCTCGCGCGCCGCGCGAAACACCTTCTTCGCGCTGAAGCTGGAATTCTGCCAAATTAGTCCTCGATATCGTCCGTAGTTTCTTCGGCCAGGTTCAAAGGATGCGCGGGCTGCACGGTGGAGACGGCATGCTTGTAGACAAGCTGAACCATACCATCGCGCTGCAGCAACATGCAGAACAGGTCATAGGCAGCAATTTCGCCCTGCAACATGACCCCATTTACGAGAAACATTGTGACCGGGTTGTTCTGTCGGCGGACCGCGGTCAGAAATATGTCCTGAAGTTGCTTGGGCTTGCTTTTGTCCTCGGCAAATGCGGCTGCAACGGGTGCTAGGTCAAGCGGATTGGACGGCATGACAGTCGAGATCGCATGCTTGTAGATAAGCTGCGACTGCCCGTCCCGGCGAAGCAGGACGGAAAAATTGTCGAACCACGTTATGATGCCCTGCAACTTGACGCCCTTGACGAGAAACATCGTCACCGGGGTCTTTGCCTTGCGGACGGAGTTGAGGAACAAGTCCTGAAGATTATTGGGCTTTTCAGCCATGGCATATCACCTTTTTGCTTTTGGCACATATGGGTGTGCAGTTGCTCTTGGCGCTCTTGCGCTCAACGAAGATAGCGCGGCGCGACCACACCGCAAGCTACTAATCGTCGATATCGTCGCGATCTTCCGCAATGCCCAGGATCTTCAATTTCCGATGAAGCGCCGATCGCTCCATCCCGATGAACGCCGCAGTCCTTGAGATGTTGCCCGAGAACCGTCGGATCTGGACGCGCAGATATTCGCGTTCGAAAGTCTCGCGGGCCTGCCGCAACGGTGCCCCCATCGCCAGTGCTGCCGGGTTCGCGCTGGGCGGGGCGGCGGTGACTTCGGACGGCAGAAGTTCGACCTCGATCAGGTCGAGTTTTGCGTCTGGTGCGAGGATAATTGTACGTTCGATAATGTTGCGCAGCTGGCGGACATTGCCCGGCCAATCGAAGGACTGAAGCGTCGCCATGGCTTCAGCTGAGAACGCTGGAGTACGGGCGCGGCGTTCACTGGCAAAGCGGGCCATGAAGTGGTCGGCGAGCAGCGGGATATCTTCGCGCCGGTCTGCCAGCGGCGGGAGATGCACCGGCACGACATTCAGGCGATAGTAAAGGTCTTCACGGAAGTGGCCCTCAGCGATCTCCTCTGGCAGGTTCCGGGCAGTTGCCGAAATAACCCGTACATCTACACGAACGACGCGTTGCCCGCCGACGCGCGTGAAGCTCTGATCAGTGAGCACGCGAAGGATTTTTGCTTGGGTTGGGACCGGCATGTCGGCGATCTCGTCGAGGAATAGCGTCCCTCCGTGCGCTTGCTCCAGCAGACCTGGCCGAACCCGGTCGCCGTCTTCGCTGCCGAACAATTCATCTTCGGCGCGATCGGGGTCCATCCGCGCCGCGCTAACGGTGACAAAGGGCGCACGGGCTCGCGGGCTCCAGTTGTGGAGCATGCGAGCTGCAATTTCCTTTCCTACGCCTGCAGGCCCCGTGATCAAAACGCGGCTTCCCGTTGGCGCGACGCGCTTGAGCGTTGCGCGTACGGCATTGATCGCATTCGATGAGCCGTTCAGTTCGTCGTCTGTCCCGACTCGTTCCTTCAGGGTAGCGTTCTCACGGCGTAACCGCTCCGTCTCGGTTGCCCTCGCCACCAGCAAGGTCAGGCGCTCCGCTTCGAACGGCTTCTTGATAAAGTCCACGGCACCGCGTCGAATGGCATGCACGGCAGTGTCGATGTTGCCATGACCCGAAAAGACAAGAACCGGCAGGGTTGGGTCGCGCTCCTTGAGCACGTCCAGCAACTCGAGCCCGTCAAGTCGGGACCCCTGCAGCCAGACATCGAGCAGGACCAGAGAGGGGCGCCGTTCAGCAAGAGCCGCAAGCGCCGCGTCGCTATCGGCGGCAACACGCGTTGTGTATCCTTCGTCCTCGAGCACGCCCGCGACCAGTTCACGAATATCGCGTTCGTCGTCGACGACTAGAATATCGAGCGCCATCAGGCTGCTGCCTCCGTCTGTTCGGATTCCATCGCGGCAAGCGCTGCCGTATCGAAATCAATGGTCACTACTGAGCCGCCGCCCTCGCGATCGGCAAAGCGCATAGTTGCAAAATGCTCCTCAACGATCTTCTTCACGATGGCGAGCCCAAGACCGGTGCCTCGAGCTCGCGTCGTGACGTAGGGCTCGACCAGGCGTTCGCGGTCTGCAGGCAGGCCGATGCCGGTGTCGCTTACCGAGAGCTGCACATTGCCGGGCGCGGTCGTGATGCTCAGCACGATTTCGCCGCCTTCGTCGCTTCCGACCGATTCAATAGCTTCGACCGCATTCTTGACGATGTTCGTGAGCGCCTGGCCGAGCTGGCGGCGATCGCAAACCAGATCAGGATGGACGTCCGGAGCAACCATCCTGAAGCTGATCGACGGGTGCGCAATCTCGTGAAGGAACATCGTCTGGCGCGCGATATCGACAAGCGACTCCGGCCTGAAGGATGGCTTAGGCATGCGCGCGAAGGACGAAAATTCGTCGACCATGCGTCGCAGGTCGCCCACCTGACGTACAATCGTGTCGGTCAACTTGGCGAACATACCCGGATCGCTCGTGATCTCTGTGCCGAACCGCCGCTTCAGGCGCTCAGCCGCCAGCTGGATGGGCGTCAGCGGGTTCTTGATTTCGTGTGCAATCCGTCGCGCGATATCCGACCATGCGGCACGGCGCTGGTCGCTAAGCTGCTGAGTCATGTCGTCGAACGTTAGTACATGCCCACTGTCGTCGCGTGCCACCTTGACGGCAAGAGTGCG
>JANMJZ010000090.1:0-1717 GCA_031371635.1 Sphingomonadales bacterium
CGCTGCTTAACAACACCGTCGAGATCGACGGCGACACCGCGCACAGCGAAACCTATTACCAGTTCGTCGCGCGCAACCATCCCTGGGAGGAAGGTGGCGGCGAAACCGTGATGCTCGCGGGCGGCCGCTATATCGACCGGCTCGAACGGCGCTGCGGAATATGGAAAATCGCGCTCCGGACGAACGTCATCGAATGGGGCTGCCTCCAGCCCGCAATGCCGCTGCCGTTCGGCGATGTACTTGATATCGCGGCAAACGGGGTGTCGGCGCGCGACCGGAGCGATCCAAGCTATCAGCGACCGCTGGTGAATGTGCGTATGGTCAGTACACCTAAAGCGCCATAACGACCCGAGAGCATCGCACGCAGCTGGATGCAGCAAGGACCCGGCAAATGCGCGACATCGGTGTGGGGCTGATCGGATACGGACTTGGGGGACGCGCTTTTCATGCGCCCTATTTGTCGGTCACGCCGGGGCTGTCGCTGCGCGCTGTCGTTTCAGGTAATCCAGCTAAGGTGCAGGCCGATCTGCCGGACATGACGGTCGTCCCTACGGTGGAGGACTTGCTGACGCGACCGGATATCGATCTGGTCATCGTTTGCAGCCCGGATCATCTTCACGCGGAACACGCGCTGGCGGCACTCGATGCAAACAAGCATGTGCTCATCGACAAGCCCTTCGCCACGACACTTGAAGACGCAAAGCGCATCGCTGCGCGGGCAGAGCTTGCCAATCGGCACCTGACCGTTTTTCACAACCGCCGCTGGGATGGCGATTTCCTGACGCTCCGACGGCTCATGGCAAATGGCGTGCTGGGCGAGATCGTTCATTTCGAAAGCCATTTCGATCGTTGGCGGCCTGAACCCGCCGCCGTCTGGAAAGAAGCGCGGGAAGGCGGATCGTGGCTCGACCTCGGACCGCATCTCGTCGATCAGGCGTTGCAGCTCTTTGGCAAACCACAGGCCATCTCGGCGGACATCGCCGCACTGCGCCGAGGGGCACCGGCATCCGACTATTTTCACGTCACGCTTCGTTACCCCCGGCACCGCGCGATCTTGCATTCGACCAAGCTGGCCGCCGATCACGGCTTGCGGTTCGCCGTCCACGGCACGCGGGCGAGCTGGATCAAGCACGGTATCGATACGCAGGAACCTGCAACTTTGGCTGGAGCTTCGCCAGAAGGGCCCGAGTGGGGACGCGACCCGATCGCCGGACTTTTGACCACCGCACCCCAAGTCGCCCAACCGACGGCCGTCGAAAACGAGCAGGGCGACTACCGCTTGTTCTGGCAAGCACTTGAGGCTTCGCTGCGAAACGCCGGGCCAAACCCAATCTTGGTGTCAGACGCGCTGGCCGTCATGGAAGTTCTGCACGCAGGCCTCGCAAGTTCGACGGAGCGGCGGGAAATCGAGATCGGCTGACGGCGAATCGCGACGAACCCTGCTCTACTCGAACCACACCTCGCTGAAGTCCCCCGAGCCCCGTCCGGTGTAATGGTCCCCCGCGAACGGCATTCCCATCAGCCCCTTGGCCCAGTCCGCCGCTTCGCCCAGGTCGCGGTCCCAGTCGTAGAGCATGACCCGCGACGTAATTTTCCAGTCGCCGTCACGCTTTTCGAGCGTGTCGAGATAGCGTCCGCCCATCGCAGTATCGCAATCTCCGTCATCGGTTTTCAAACGGTGGTAGGAATGGACATAGGTCTCGGCCTTCGCACTGTT
>JANMJZ010000095.1:0-2119 GCA_031371635.1 Sphingomonadales bacterium
CGATGGCAACGAGGCTGGTATAGCGCGAAACCAGGTGATGTTTCAGGGCGATATCTACGACGTCCTCACGGACCCGCTCCTTGTCGGCGCCATCTTGCAAGGAGTCGGTCAGCGACTCGATCTTGCGCCGGGCCCAAAGCACTCCCATTCCTTCGCCTTGGTGCGCGTACTTGAGGTCGAATTTCGTGCTCCACGGCGCGCCGCTGGACTGGCCGCGCACGACGACTTTTCCGGCGAGCAATCCCTCGATCCGCGCGCTCAGGATCACCGGCTCGCCAAGATAGAGGTCAGGCAGTTTTTTCGGATACATTTCCGCGGCGACGCTCTTCGGCCACTCGACAACGATGTCGGACAGCACGGGATGCTCGAGCTTGGCGAACAGCGCGCCCATCTTTTCTCTGACCTCGGCGACATCGCCGATGTAGGTAAAGGTGCCGCGGCCGAGTTCGGCGGCTTTGCTCATGAAATGGCTGTTAGGCGCCGACCCGATGCCCACGGTGAACAGCCGGCTGCGGCCGAGCTTTTCCTGGATCAGCCGGAACAGTTCGTCCTCGTTGCCGACGCTGCCGTCCGTCATGAACACGACCTGGCGCAGGTACCCCTCTTTCGTATCGGATTCCAGCGCGGCGCGCAGAGCCGGCGCCATCTCGGTGCCGCCCGTCGCCTTTAACCGATCGACGAATCGCCGCGCGGCATCGAGGTGCTGGTCGTTGGCCTCGTGCGGCGAAGCGAACAGCGTGCTCGTCGTCGAGTTGAATTCGATCACGTTGAAGCGATCGCTAGGGCCAAGCTGCTTTAGCGCCAGGTGCAGCGCCCGCTTGGCCTGCTCTATAGAGGCGCCATGCATGGAGCCGGACGTGTCGATGACGAATATGGCCTCACGCGGCAGCCGCTTCTCGGTGGCTTGCGCGCCTACCGGCGGAAACAGCGTCAGCAGCACGTGCGTCTCGCCGTCCTGGGTCTCGCGAAACAGGCTGCCGCGCGGCACGGCACCCGCCATTGGGTGCCACACGAGCTCGAAATCCCGGTCGGCGGGGAACGGCCCGACGGCCAGGCTCACGCCGTAACGGCTGTCGTCGCGCTTCTCGACCTGGATCGCGTGATAGCGGCTTACGACGTCGTTGACCGGGAAACCGGCGTCGATTTCAACCGCGATAGTGACGGGATTGCGGGGCGCTTCGCCAGTGTCGACCACGGGCGGCGTGATGCGCGACGCGTCGGCCACGGGGTCGGTGTCCGGCGCCCAACCCGTACCCTGCGCACGCTCGGAGGACGGCCTGCCCGGGATGTAACGCGGCGCAACCACCGTCGGAAAACGCAGGCTGACCGATTGATCCTCGTAGCGCAGCGTCTGTTGGTACTCGATCTCGACCACGAGCGTTTCGCCGGGACCGAGGTTCGCGACACTGCTGGTGAAGATGTTCGGTCGCTCCTGTTCGACTAGCGACGCGCGCCGGCCGCTGTCCCGGGCGGCAGCGTACTCGGCTTTCGCCTGCTCGCGTTCGCGGATCTGTCCCTCGATCGTGCGTTCGCCCACCTTCATGCGCAGCCGGTCGACGGCCGCGTTCTCCGGCAGCGGGAAGACGTAGATGCCTTCCACCCAGTCCGGCGAATCGTTCCTGAATTGCTGGGAGATGACCGCGCGCGCCACTGTCCCGCTGACCGCGATTTTCACGTCGGTGTTCAGCGCTGCGGAGCGCACCAGCTTGCCCGACGGGCGTACGCGTACGAGAAAGCTGCCGCTCTTCTGGCCTCCAGGGGACTCCGAATCCGCGTCGGTGACCTTGGCGGCGGCGACGTTGCCGTCCGCCTGCGCGACCGACACAAAGGCCACCACAACAAAGGCCAGCAATGTCATCGGCAGCACAATTGAATCGGCCAGGCTACCCAGGATGCGCGCCAGAAGGGAACCGTCCGGAAATAACCCGGCCACTCCCCGCGTGCCTCCATTATTAGAAGAATGCAGCGCGCGGGCCGTCACGATTTTCCTTTCACCAAGGTGTAGCCGAAATAACCCAGAAACACGGCCAGCAGCGCGAGCACGATGTAAAGCGCGACCGGGGGCTTCGATTTTTCGAGCGACTCGTACGTCTTCTCGTGCATGGCGACCTGCGGCGGC
>JANMJZ010000098.1:0-1814 GCA_031371635.1 Sphingomonadales bacterium
ACGCTTCAGGCCGAGGCCCGCCGCCTGCGCCGGGTGTTCGACGATCTGGTCGAGATGACGCGTATCGAAGCGGGCGCACTGGTGGTCTGGCGCGAAGCAACCGATCTGACCGACGCGATCGCGAGCGCAACCCAGGATCTACGCACCGAGCTGGCGTCGCATCCGATCGTGCTAGACGTGTCGCCCTCGCTCCCGCTCGTCGAAGCTGACCCCCGGATGCTTCATCATGTGCTGATCAACCTTTTTGGCAACGCGGCCAAGTTCGCACCTGCCGGAACGCCGATCACGATCCGGGCCGCGCGCGGTCCGGACAGCCTTGCACTCAGCGTCCTCGACGAGGGGCCGGGGCTGCCGGCCGGTCGCGAGGACTGCCTGTTCGATCGCTTCACGCGGGTAGACGGCACCGACCGCAGCGGTGGCACGGGGCTCGGTCTCGCGATCGTCAAGGGATTTGCCGACGCGATGGGAATCTCGGTCGCCGCCGCGAATCGCCCCGAGGGCGGGGCTGCGTTGACCCTGACGTGGCCCGCCGAGGCGATACGGGGGACTTTGGCATGACCGGACGCATCCTTATCGTCGATGACGAGGCAGCAATCCGTCGCCTGGTGCGGGGCGCGGTCGAACGTAGCGGCGACACGGTGTCCGAAGCTGCAACGGCGGCCGAGGCGCTGGTTGCAGCGCGGCGAGAGGGTTGCGAACTCGCTCTCCTCGATCTTGGCCTCCCCGACCGTGACGGCATGGAACTCGTCCCGCTCATAAAGGCCATGGACCGCGCCGTCATCGTCCTGACCGCGCGCGACGCGACTGCCGAAAAGGTCGCGGCACTCGACCTCGGCGCCGACGATTATGTCGTGAAGCCCTTCGATACCGAAGAACTGCTCGCGCGCGTCCGCGTCGCTTTAAGACATCGATCCGCGAGCGAATGCGGCGACGCCATCGTCCGTGTTGCCGACGTGTCGATCGATCTTGCGCGCCGCCGCATCGAACGTGACGGATCCGAGGTGCTGCTGACACGCAAAGAGTATGCTGTCCTTTCCGAACTCGCCCGCCATCCCGGGCGCGTGATCACCCACAGTCACCTGCTGCGCGCCGTATGGGGCGAGGCGCATCTCGACGACGTAGAATACCTGCGCGTCACTATGCGTGGACTACGCAGCAAGCTGGAAGCGGAAGCCTCTACGCCTAAGATATTGCGGAACGAACCCGGCGTAGGATACAGGTTGGTCGTCTGAGCCAGGCGCGGCTTGGACGAGCGCACGCTCGCACGCAGAGTCGCACTGCTGCCATTTCAGCACGAGCCAATGGCTATAAACGAAAGGCAGCTTTCGGGCTGCGGCGCCCGGCCACTGAATGGCTAGGCTTGGGCGCGTTTCAGACTGGCGGTTTTCAGTACCAACACCTGCCGGTCGGCTACCGGCCAAAAGCTGCCAGTTCGAGCCATTCAGATCGTCGACGTTGCTCGCGAGCACTACGAATTGTCGGCTCGCCTTGGCTACAAGCGTCGCGCCCTGGCGCTGGAGCGGCAGCTGTCCGTTTCGAAAACGCGGATCACCGATGACACGATCAACGCATTTGCTCGTACAATGTCGGAGGCTCTATTATCCGGTGACCCCCGATTTTCGCGCAGCCTATGTCAGGCTGTTCGTCGAGCGGGTCGATGTGTCAGCAGAAGAAATCAGAATATCTGGAACCAAGACTGCACTCGAAAGGGCCCTCGTCGCCGACGGGGCCCTGCCCAACGGAGTTGTTCCGTTCTTTGACCGGGAATGGTGCCGCTTAGGTGACTCGAACACCTGACCCTCGCATTACGAAAG
>JANMJZ010000136.1:0-2307 GCA_031371635.1 Sphingomonadales bacterium
GTGGGCTGAGCGCGGTGCCCAAACCAGCGATGCCTGTCGCACCGTCAGCTCGCCCGAGTTTCCGGGGGTGTATGCCATTGTGACCGATGGCGCCGTGCGGCGGATCACGGTCGGGCAACGTTCCAACGTGAAGTTGATGGAGGGATTTGGCGCCGGTGCGACCGAGCGCGAGATCAGAAAATCGTTCGCGGGGTTTCGCGAGGAGGCTCACAAGTATGAAAAAGCCCCCGCGAAGTATCTCTCGGCCCCGAATGCGTCGAGCGGGAGTCCCGCATTACGCTTCGAGATCGGCGCCGACGGCCGAGTGACAATGATGCATGTCGGCACCGCGCCCGTCCTCAATTATGTTGAGGGCTGCGCGTAGCAGCACCTCTCGTCAGCGAGCCGACGACGCGGACGGCGTACCGTATGAGCCTACGGCAGGTCGCCCGTCACCAGAGGTGCTTCCCGTCGATGACCGTTACCGGCCAATCCGCCGCTTCGAAATCATCGAACAATCGCGCGTTGACGCAGATTTTCCGAGACTTCCCGTCCCAGCTGCCATCCGCTTCGAACGCCGGGCTGTTGGCGTAGAGGTCGCACCCGCAGGCACTGCAGAAATGATTGGCGACCTTCTTCGAGTTCCAGCGGTAGACGGCGTCGCTATCGGCCTGCGTGACCGTGAGCTGGTCAGGGGCGTAATACGCATAAAGATGCCCGCGCTTTGAGCAGAACGAGCAGGTGCAACGCGTAAGTTGTTCAGGCAGTTCGCCGTTAATCTCGAAAGCCGTTCTTCCGCAGTGACAATGTCCGGTGAGCGTCATCGCAAACTCCTATTTGTCGAGCGAAAGGATCAGCCAGGGGGTGCCGAACCGATCGGTGCAGATGCCGAACGCCGATGACCAGGCGACCTCGCTCAGCGGCGTCTCGATTTCGCCGCCCTCGGAAAGCTCTTCGAAAATGCGCCTGGCCTCAGAAGCAGTCTTGACGTGCACCGAGATGTGAAACCCGCGCATTGGCCGGTATTCATTCTGTGAGACATCATTGCCCAGAATGGCGTGCTGGCCGATCTGAAGTTCCGCGAACCGGATTTGATCGGGTTCAGCAGCGGTAGAACCCGGTGGCAGTGCGGCATGGTTGCCTCCGAACGTGTTCATGACGGTGATCTTTCCGCCAAACACTTTCGCATAATATCCAAATGCCTGGCGGCACTGGCCAAAAAACGCCAGTTGAGGCGAAATCTGCATGGTTGTCTGATTGACAATGGTCATGCTCGATCTCCGTACTCCAGTTTGGGATACCAGTCAGTTCCGCGCCCGTCGGGTGTCAGATCGAGGATGTTCCAGAGCGGCATAGGGTCTGGTGCGCCGTGTGGATCTTGACCGGGATCGGCAGTTTCACCGGACTCACCTGCCCAGAAATGGTGAACCTTTCCGCCGTCCTTCCTCCACACATCGAGCGCAGGCCATTCGCTGCCGTCGGGGGCGAGCCCCCTGTAATCGGTCGGGAAATCATCGCCGACGCACTGATAGAATTTCAGGTTTCGCCAACCGCGCTCGCGGGCAAACGCAAGCTGCCGGGCGACGGGCGAGCGCCCGATGACCGCGAGCGCGACGCGCTGCTCGAGATCGACGGCGGGAATGTCCAGCGATCCCAGTAGCGCTGTGCACATCGGGCAGGGACGCGCGCGCTCGGGTCCATACATCCAGAAATAAGTGACCAGCGTACCGTGCTCACCGAACATATCGATCAGGCCGACAGTCTTTCCTTGTTCGTCGAGAAATTGATAGGCGCCAGCCTCTCCGCCCATCGGCAGCGCTCGACGTTGTGCCGCGACCCGCTCGATGTGGCGGCGCAGTTCGATCTCTTCGACAAGTAGCGAAGTTCGAGCCTTGCGGTATTCGGCGCTGTCATTGGGATAGGGTTTCGCTGACTGGCGAGCCAGCCTGATGGCAGGTATCAAGCGGTCGAGTGTTGCGGTGTCGGACATTTTCGGTTCCTCCAACTCGGGGAACGACAAATTTCACGGCGCGGATTCAGCTTGGGTGCTGCGTCTTCAACACAGAAGGCAAAAAGTTGCCGAGCATATCGCTCGCTTGGTTAACCAGCTGTGCCGCGCATGGTTCCGGTTGCCTTTGCTTTCAGGTGATGGATAGCGCTAGCCGAAGACCGCCCTCGGGCTTCGAGATGCTTTCAGGAAGCGGCCGCGACGATCCTTACTCGACCAGTATGCGCATAAGTTTGCCAGATCCGATGTGCCACCGAAGCTGGGCCGCGGAAGCCCCGTCAACGTCGTTCACGCGACGCACGACGTACACGCCCCGAAAC
>JANMJZ010000198.1:0-37182 GCA_031371635.1 Sphingomonadales bacterium
CGCGCGACAGGCCTAGCCGCTCGAGCGGTTTGGCAAGCGCAGGCCCGACACCCTTCAGTGCGGCAATCTCGGCAAACAACGGGTTGAGCAGGTCGGGGCGCATGGCTAGGGGAGTGCCTATCACGAAGTCGGCAGGCAATGAAAATGCCCGCCGGCCATTTGGCGTTTGCCCGCAACGAGGAAACACGATTTGGACCGAGAAACCCGCATCAAGCGCCTGCGCTTTCACAGCTGGCATCGCGGCACCAAGGAGGCCGACATGATGGTCGGCGGTTTCTTCGACCGTTTCTCGGCCGGGTGGAACGAAGCCGAGCTCGCGTGGTTCGAAGCGCTGATGGATGAGCAGGACGTTGACATCATGGCCTGGGCGACGGGCGCTGCCGAGCCGCCGCCGCACATTGCCGGGTCGATGATGACGGCAATGCAGCAGCTCGATTACATCACGATCCCCAAATGACCGATATCTCGCGGATCACGTGCGCGGCGGGCCCGCTGACGCTCGCCGGCGTGCCGACGGGTTTCCTGCCCTGGTTGATGACCGACCTGGCGCGGGCAGCGCCCAAGCGCGCGGTTTTCATCGCCACGGACGAGGCCGAAATGCGCGGCGTGGCGGATACGGCCCACTGGTTCGCGCCCGAGGTCCGCGTGCTGACGTTCCCCGCGTGGGACTGCCTGCCCTATGACCGTGCCTCCCCCAGCTTGCGCGTCACGTCCGAACGCATGGCGACGCTTTCGGCGCTGCAGGACAAGGCAGCAGGGCCCCAGTTGCTCGTCACGACCGTCAACGCCGCAACCCAGCGCACGCTGACGCCGTTTCGCTTGCGTCAGCTGGTCGCGACGCTTGCCCCCGGCGAGCAGATCGACCGCGATGATCTGGCCAAGCTGTTGCAGGCCAATGGTTATGTCCGCACCGAGACCGTGACCGACGCAGGGGATTATGCCGTGCGCGGCAGCCTCGTCGACTTGTTCCCGAGCGGGATGGACCACGCGCTGCGCCTCGATTTCTTCGGTGACGAGATCGAAAGCGTCCGCAGCTTCGATCCAGCCGACCAGCGCACCATCGAACGGGTTGACGGCTTCACGCTTTTGCCGGCGTCGGAAGCGCTGATCGACGAGGAGACGGTCAAACGCTTCCGCGGCCGCTACCGCGAGCTGTTCGGCGCTACTGCGACGGGCGACCCGTTGTACCAGGCGATCAGCGAAGGGCGCCGGCTCGCGGGCATGGATCACTGGCTGCCGCTTTTCGAGGAAAAGCTTTCCACCCTATTCGACCACCTCGGGACGGACGACATCATCGTCCGCGACGCCGGGTCTCCGGGTGCCGCCGATGCGCGGTTCGAAGGCATCACCGATTACCACGCCAACCGCGTGCGTGCCGCCTCGAGCGACCCGGGCAGCTATCGACCGTTGGCCGCCAACGCCCTTTATTTGGCACGACCACAATGGGATGCGCTGCTGACCGAACGGCGTGCGCATCTTGTCACGCCCTTCCATGAACCTGAGTCGACGAGCGTGGTCGATTTCGGCATCGATGGTCCGCGCGACTTCGGGGCCGAGCGTAGCCGTTCCGAAAACGTCTACGAAGCGCTGACCGATTACCGGAAATCACTCAAGAAGACGGGCCTCGTGCTCGCGAGCTATTCGGGCGGGTCGCGCCAGCGGCTTGCGGGGCTTGTTGCCGATCATGGCCTGACCGACACCGCGATGGCAGACAGTTGGCAGGAGGCGCAGGGCCTTGCCGCGAAGGGCAAGGTTGCGCTGGCGGTGGTGCCCCTCGATCGCGGGTTCGTTGCGCCGTCGCTTGCCGTGGTCACCGAGCAGGACCTGCTTGGTGACCGGCTGGTCCGCCGCGCCAAGCGCAGGAAGTCGGCCGATGCGTTTCTCAGCGAACTCGCAACCATGTCGCCCGGCGACTACATGGTCCACCGCGACCATGGCATCGGGCGTTTCGAGGGGCTGACCTCGATTCCCGTCGGCCAGTCGCCGCACGATTGCGTGCAGTTGACCTATGCCGGCGGCGACAAGCTGTTCGTGCCGGTAGAAAACATCGACGTCCTGTCGCGCTTTGGCAGCGAGAGCGATGGCGTCACCCTCGACAAGCTGGGGGGCGAGGCCTGGCAGCGCCGCAAGTCGAAGATGAAGGAACGCATCCGCGAGATCGCGGGTGAGCTCATCCTTGTCGCCGCCGAGCGCGCCCTGCGCCCGGCTGACGTCATGCAGCCGGATGGCGCCTTCAACGAATTCGTCGACCGCTTTCCCTATCAGGAAACCGACGACCAGGATCGTGCCATTGCCGAGGTCATCGAAGATCTGGGCGCAGGCAAGCCGATGGACCGGCTGGTCTGCGGCGATGTCGGCTTCGGCAAGACCGAGGTCGCGCTCCGTGCCGCCTTTGTCGCGGCGATGGCGGGGCATCAGGTCGCTGTCGTCTGCCCGACCACCCTGCTGGCGCGCCAGCACCACAAGACGTTCGTTGAACGCTATCAGGGCTTCCCCCTGCGCATCGGTCGCCTGTCGCGGCTGGTTGCGCCGAAGGAAGCCAGCGAAGCGCGTGCGGGTCTGGCAGATGGCACGCTCGACATCGTCATAGGCACGCACGCAGTCCTGGCGAAGTCGGTCGAGTTCAAGCGGCTCGGTCTCGTTATCGTCGACGAGGAGCAGCGCTTCGGCGTGACCCACAAGGAGCGTCTCAAGGCGCTCAAGACCGACGTGCACATGCTGACGCTGACGGCCACGCCGATCCCGCGCACCTTGCAGATGGCCATGTCGGGCCTGCGCGAATTGTCGGTGATCCAGACTCCGCCGGTCGACCGGCTTGCGGTGCGCACGAACGTCATTCCATGGGATCCGGTCGTGCTGCGCGAGGCCCTGCTGCGCGAGCATTATCGCGGCGGGCAGAGCTTCTTCGTCGTGCCGCGCATCGCCGATCTTCCCGACATCGAGGAATTCCTGACCAAGGAAGTACCGGAAATCCGGGCCGTCACGGCACATGGCCAGATGTCGCCGACCGAAGTCGAAGACCGCATGTCTTCGTTCTACGACCGGAAATACGACGTGCTCCTGTCGACCACGATCGTGGAGAGCGGCCTCGACATCCCGACCGCCAATACGATGATCATCCACCGCGCCGACCGGTTCGGGCTCGCGCAACTTTACCAGCTGCGCGGGCGCGTGGGCCGGGCAAAGACCCGCGCCTATGCCTATTTCACGACGGCGGCGAACCGGCAGATGACCGAGGGTGCCGAGAAGCGGCTGAAAGTGCTCAGTGATCTCGATAGCCTCGGCGCGGGCTTCCAGCTGGCCTCGCACGATCTAGACATTCGTGGTGCCGGCAACCTGCTGGGCGACGAGCAGTCGGGCCATATCCGCGAAGTTGGCTTCGAATTGTACCAATCGATGCTCGAGGAAGCGATCCTCGAGGCGAAGGCTGGCGGTATTGTCGCCGCGCGCAAGGCGGATCTGTCGCCCCAGATCACCGTCGACGCACCCATCCTTATCCCTGAGGAGTATGTGCCCGATCTCGACCTGCGCATGTCGCTCTATCGCCGCATCAACGAATTCGACGAGGCGGAGCGGATCGAGGCGTTCGGCGCCGAACTCATCGATCGCTTCGGCCCGCTGCCCGACCCGACCGAGAATCTTCTGACGCTGATGTCGATCAAGCTCAACGCGCGCGACGCGCACATCGCCAAGATCGATGTGGGAGCAAAGGGGGCGCTGGTCAGCTTCTGGAACGACAGCTTCCCGAACCTCCCCGGACTTCTGGCCTATGTCGATCGGTTGAAAGGGACGGCCAGGCTCCGCCCGGACAACAAGCTGTCGATCACCCGGGACTGGGCCAACGACAAGGCGCGGCTCAACGGGGCGCTGCAACTGTCGAAGGGGCTCGCCAAGATCGCGAAGTGAAGTTGGCGGACGGGGCCAGCCCTATCGCGGTGCGTTCGCTTCAGTAAGCAGCGCGAGCAAGCCGTCTACACCCATGGCTTCAGCGAAGAGGAAGCCCTGCCAATAGTTGCAGCCCTCGGCCGCGAGCAATGCAAGTTGCTCCTCCGTTTCCACCCCCTCGGCAACGACTGCGAGGCCGAGTGAGCGCGCCATGTCGATAACGCCTCGCACCACGACACGGTCGCGCGTGCTCCCGGTGATGTCCTGTGCCAGTCCCTTGTCGATCTTGAGATAATCGAGCGGCAGTGCCTTAAGCCAGGCAAGCGACGAATAGCCGGTTCCGAAATCGTCGATGGCGACACGTACCCCACCCGCCCTTAGGGTCGCGAACACGTCGGCGGCGCGCTCCAGATTATCGATCAGGCCACTTTCCGTGATCTCGACGGTGAGGCGCGATCTGGGAAAGCCGGATTCGTCGACTTTTGCCAGGAAGGCGTGGGCGAAGTCCGAAATGGCGATGTCATTGGCAGTCAGGTTGATTGAAAGGCGCAAGCTCGACAGCGCCGCAGGCCATGCCGCCGCCATTGCAAGCGCGCGATGCTGCACATGCTGCGAAAGGGTCAGCAGATAGTCGGAGCGGCTCGCTACTGCGAACAAGGTGCTAGCGCCAAGATCGCCCTGATGTGGATGATGCCAGCGGGCCAGCGCCTCGACGCCTATCATGCGACCCGACGAAAGTTCGACCTGCGGCTGGAACAGCAGGTCGATCTCATTGTCATCGAGAGCACGCCTGAGGTCTGATTCGAGGCCAGCGTCGTACAGTGCCTCGCCATCGTCATCGGCGCCGATTGCCCGGACTGCGGAAACCTCGGAAACGCGGGCCCCGGCGAGCGCGAGGCTGGCGCGGCGGAGCAGCCCGGCGGACTCTTCGCCGACTGCACTTTCGACGACGCCTATACGGCATCCGATTGCCACGATCTGTCCGCCGATCATGAACGGACGATCGATCCGATTGCAGATTTCGGCAGCCAGGCTTTCGCCCCGCCCCTGAGGCACGAGTACGGCAAATTCCGCACCCGAGACCCGGGCGATGGTCGCGGTCGGATCGACCTCGCGCACGGCACTGGCAATGCGCTGGGCAACTGCACCCAGCAACTCATCGCCGACTTCGCGCCCGTAGGCGGCGTTGACAGCCTCGAAGCGTGTTGCCGCGATGAGCAGCGCCGACACGCGTCCGGCCTTCAATCGGCGCTCGATCTCACCGGTGGCCTTAGTGCCTTCGAGAATGAGCCCGCCCTCTGCGTTTGAAGCGGCGCGCCCCGGAATCACCCCCCCGACGATCAGTCGTGCAGCCTGCGCGAGTTCAACCTGGGGAAAGGGACTTGTCAGGTAATGCGTTGCCCCGGCATCGACAGCTGCCGTAATCCATTTGATATCTCGTCCGGGCACGATGGCGAGGACCAGCGCACGTCCCGCAAGCTCCCGTATGGCCGCAAGGGCCGAAATGCCATCATCGCGCAGGTCGACGATCACCCCGGCAGCGCTTGTTTCCCTCAGCCGGTCCAGTGGCTTGTCGAAGCCACGCGCGCCCACGACCTTCCATCCGCTTCGCGACAGGGCAGTCACCAGCGCATTGCGGTTGACACTCGACATCGCCAGCAGGGTCGGATCGGATAGGGAGGTACTCAGACATGCTCCTTTGACGAAGATCACGTTAGCCGCGCCGCTTGTCGCGCACCAAGGGTAAATGTAACACCAACAGGAGATGACGGGTTCAGCGACGCAGGCCGCCACGGCAATGCACGACGGCCTCGGTCGGCGTATCGACTATGTACGCATGTCGCTGACCGACCGGTGCGACATGCGTTGCCGCTACTGCATGGCCGAAGAAATGATCTTTTTGCCGCGCAGCGAAGTGCTCAGCCTCGAGGAGATCGCCGAGCTGGCACGTCGATTCGTGGCACGTGGGGTGAGCCGGATTCGGCTTACGGGCGGTGAGCCGCTGGCACGACGCGGGGCTGTTCAGGTCGCGGGCGAAATCGGCAAGTTGCTGGGACAGGGACTGAATGAGCTTACCCTGACGACCAATGCCACGCATCTGGCGGAACACGCGGCCGGTTTGTGGAATGCGGGCATCCGGCGAATCAATGTCAGTCTCGACTCGCTGGATCCCGCGCGGTTTCGTTATGTGACGCGCCAGGGCGATTTGGCACGGGTGCTGGCGGGGATCGAGGCTGCGAGTAAGCAAGGATTTTCGATCAAGATCAACATGGTTGCGCTGAAGGGCCTGAACGAGGACGAAATCGTGCCGATGCTGCGGTGGTGCAGTGCCAACAGTCTCGACCTGTCGCTGATCGAAACAATGCCGCTTGGCCAAATCGACGACGACCGTACGGACCGGTTTTTTCCGCTCACCGCAGCCCGTATGCTTATCGAGGACGAATATGCGCTGGTGCCCAGCGCCAAACGGACTGGTGGACCAGCACGTTACTGGCAGGTTCCCGATCTGGGAGTCACTCTGGGTCTCATCTCGCCGCTGACGCGCAATTTCTGTGACAGCTGCAACCGAATTCGGGTATCCGCGTCGGGACAGCTATTTATGTGTCTGGGGCACGAGGACAATGTCGATCTTCGCGCAGCGCTGCGTTCAGGCGATGATGCGGCACTCGACCATGCCATCGACCGGGCCTTGCGCCTGAAACCAGCGCGTCACGATTTCGACCTCGCCACACCGGCGACCGCGCGCCATATGAACGTGACCGGCGGATGATCGCCGAACCGAAACGCGCCTTGCTCGTCTCGCCGACCGAAACGGCCCAGGACGCGGCTTTGCACCTGAGGGACCGGCGCGACTGGGTCGATATCGAGCAGGCCGAAATGGTCGTTGCGCTGGGCGGCGATGGCTTCATGTTGCAGGTCCTGCACCAGATGCTGGAGCGTCGGCGCATCCTGCCCGTCTTCGGCATGAACCTGGGCACGGTCGGTTTTCTGATGAACGAATGGCGCGAAAAGCGGCTGGACGAGCGGATCGAAGGCGCCCGGCAGTTCAACGTCACGCCCCTCAAGATGGAGGCGACGAAAATCGACGGCGAGCAGATCACGCTTCCCGCCATCAACGAAGTCTCGCTGCTGCGTGAAACCCGTCAAACGGCCAAGCTGGAAGTCAGCGTCAACGATCGGGTCGTGATTCCCGAACTCGTCTGTGACGGCGTGCTCGTTGCGACCCCTGCGGGCTCGACGGCCTATAATCTCTCCGCACAGGGACCCATCCTGCCACTGGGTTCGGCAATGCTGGCGCTCACTCCGATCAGCCCGTTCCGTCCGCGGCGCTGGCGCGGGGCGATCCTCACTGATAGCGCGCGCATCGCCTTTCGCGTGCTCGACGCGGTCAAGCGGCCGGTCTCTGCGGTGGCCGATCAGCGAGAAGTGCGCGATGTCGCGACCATTTGCGTCTCAATCGACAAGAGCCAGACGCTCAAGCTGTTGTTCGACCCCGAACACGCCCTCGACGACCGTATCGTCATGGAGCAATTCGCTACCTGACTTCTCGTGCTTGCAAAGCCGTCCCGCCTCGTTATACGCGCCCATTCCGCAGCGGTATTCCCTGATAGCTCAGCGGTAGAGCATTCGACTGTTAATCGAATGGCCGTAGGTTCGAATCCTACTCAGGGAGCCACTGCGCAACGCACGCACGATTTAGCCGGGCTATGTCGCACTTGCTCAGGCTCGGCTTGTCCGAGCGAAGAAGCGGTTCGATGGCGCCGCTTTGCCGCGACGCGAGGCGGGAGGGCGATGCATTGCCTTAAGTTTTCTACATCTCGATCACCGGCCTTCGGCTTAAGGGCCCGTTCGCAATGCCCCAGTTCTGGTGGCACGCTCTTCGATCGATGTCACAGGCACGGTCTGCACCCGGCAATATCAGCACCGACGCGCGCAGGATTGATGGGGTACAGCACACAGTTACAGTGTGGAACGATGAAGTAGCGATGCGTGCCTATCTGACCAGTGGTGCCCATCAGCAGGCCATGCGCGCCTTTCGCCAGATCGCTACGGGCAAGACCATCGGCTATAACGGCGCGCAAATCCCAACCTGGCCGCAAGCACGGGCCATCTGGGAGGAACGTGGCCGCGACGCCTGAAGGTTAGGCCGCCTTCTTCCCTGCCACCGGGTTTGAAAACCGCATCGTCCCGTCGTCGATTTTCCCGAACCGAAGCGTCATCAGGTCGAGCGCGTAGTTCTGGTTGAGCTTCCACGGCGCCTTCGAGCCCTGCTTCGGCAGGATGTCCAGCGCGCGTTGGACATAGCCGCTATTGAAATCGAGATAGGGCTCTTCGCTCATGGCGGGGTCGGTGCGCACGGGCGTCGCGATCTTCACGCCACGCCTGTCCATATAGTTGAGCGTGCGACAGACAAATTCTGAGGTCAGGTCCGCCTTCAGCGTCCATGACGCGTTGGTATAGCCGAACGCGAACGCCGCATTGGGGACGCCGCTCAGCATCATTCCCTTGTAGGTCAGCTCCTTTGACGGATCGACCGCACGACCATCGATGGACACCTGCACGCTGCCGAGGATGTTGAGTTTCAACCCGGTCGCGGTCACGATGATGTCCGCAGGCAAAACCTTGCCCGATTTGAGCGCAATGCCCTCGGCAGTGAAACGGTCGATATAGTCGGTGGCCACCGAGGCCTTGCCCTGCTTCAGCGCTTCGAAAAGATCGGCGTCGGGGACGAGGCACAGCCGCTGGTCCCACGGATTGTAGGTGGGCGTGAAGTGCGTCGCGACATCATAATCCGGCCCCAGATGCGCCTGCACCATGCTGACCAACCGTTCCTTGACCTTGGCGGGGCGTTTGCGGGCCATGCGGAAAAAGAACAGCTGGAACAGCACGTTTTTCCAGCGCGTCAGTCCGTAGGCTACGCCCGATGGAAAGACCCGGCGCAGGCGGTTGGCTACACCGTCCTCGCCCGGGCGCGACGCAATGTACGTCGGCGAGCGCTGCAGCATTGTCACATGCCCGGCCGTTCGCGCCATTTCGGGGACGAGCGTGACCGCCGTCGCCCCGCTGCCGATGACGACGACCTGCTTGCCGGTGTAGTCGAGATCTTCCGGCCAAAACTGCGGGTGGATGATCTGTCCCTTGAAGTCGCGCTCGCCTTCCCAGGTCGGCCGATATGCTTCGTCATAGCTGTAGTAGCCGGAGCAAAAGAATAGGAACGAAGCAGTCAGCTCGACCGGGCTGCCCTCATGGGTCGAGGTAATTGTCCAAAGCGCGTCTTCGGTCGACCAGCTGGCAGAGACGACGCGGTGATGAAAGCGGATGTGCTCGTCGATCCCCGCCTCTCGGGCGGTGTCACGCACATACTGGCGGATCGAGGGACCGTCCGCAATTGCCTTGGCGGCGGTCCATGGGCGGAACCGGTAGCCGAGCGTATGCATGTCACTGTCGGACCGGATGCCCGGATAGCGGAACAAGTCCCAGGTTCCCCCGATGGCATCGCGCGCCTCAAGGATCGTGTAGCTCTTGCCCGGGCAACGGTCCTGCAGGTGCCAGGCGGCACCGATGCCCGAAAGGCCTGCGCCCACGATCAAGACGTCAACATGTTCCAACCCGCTCTCCTTTATTGACAGTAATGTCAGTCCGATTGACGCGCACGTCAACCGCTAGAGGTTTTCCAGAGCAATTGGCCCGACACATAGAGGATCAGGATCCCGGTAGCCCGCCGCACCGCCGGCTCGCTGAACATCCGGATGCCGGTGTGGGTCCCGATCTGCCCTCCGACCAGAACAGCCACCAACAGCGGCCAGAACGGGGCGAGGCCGACGAGGCCCGACGTGCCGAGCTTGGTGAGCTGCCCGGCCAGCCCCGCAATCGAATTGACCAGGATGAAGACGCTGGCCGTCGCTGCGATCTGGCGCGGGGCCGCCCAACGCATCAGGTGCTGCAACGGCGACAGGAATATGCCCCCGCCGATCCCGACCAAGCCAGACAGATAGCCGACCGCACCCCCTAGCGCGGCATCGCCGACGGTCGTGGTCGTGCCCGTCGCCTCGGTTGCGCGCGTGCGCTGGAACAGCAGCAGCAGGCCTGCGACGAACAGGCTCACCCCCAAAACCGCGATGAAAGTCGCTTGCTTGATCGGGGTGAGGCCACCCAGATAGGCAAAAGGTGCTGAGACGAGCACGAGCGGCAGCACGCGCCGCCATGGCACCAGCCCTTCCCTTGCGAAGCGCATCGTCCCGCCGGTCACCACGACGATGTTGCACAAGGGGGCCACGACCGGGACGAACTGCGCGCTGACGGCGGCGAGAACAAGCAGCGCGATATAAGTCGATCCTCCCCCGAACCCGACGCTGGCGTACAGCAGCGCCGTCAGGAAGAACGCCGCGACGAGGAAGGTCAAAGGCCCTCTCCCCTATGGGGAAAGGGCTCAGGGGCCAGGCCGTGCAGCCGATAGGGATTCAGACCAAGAAGAGGCGACACAGCCCCTGGCCCGGACCCCCTCCCCGAAGAGGAGGGGGAGAGCGATATCACAGCGCCCCGTGGCAATGCTTGTACTTCTGCCCGCTCCCGCAAGGACATGGTGCGTTGCGGCTCACATTGCCTTCCCACGACGCCGGATCGCTGCCGAGCTGAACGGCTTCGGTCGGCGCTGCCATCGTCAAGGTTCCCGCATCACCACTCGAAAAATTGCCGAACGCCCCCGCCTCCGGCCAACCTCCTGCTTCCGGGAAAGCGTCGAGGTTGGTGAAGATGTCGGGCATTTGCGGCAGTTCGGGCGGGGCCATGAATTGCGCATGGGCAAGCAGCTTCGTCACGTCCTCGCGGATCGCCGCAAGCATGCGTTCGAACAGCGCAAACGCTTCCTGCTTGTACTCGTTGATCGGTGTCTTCTGTGCATAGGCGCGCAGGTGGATCACCTGACGCAGCGCGTCGAGGGTCGACAGATGCTCCTTCCAGTGGTGGTCGAGGTTCTGGAGCAACACGCTCTTTTCGATCGTGCCCCATGTGTCCTTGCCGACTTCTTCGGTCTTGGTGGCAATCGTCGCATCGGCTGCTTCCTGAAGTCGTGTTTCGAGGACTTCCGGATTGATGCCTTCTTCCTGCGCCCATTCGGCGAAGGGCAGATCGAGACCGAAGGTCTCAAGCGTGCGTTCGTGCAAGGCAGCGACATCCCATTGCTCGGGATAGCTGTTGGGCGGGCAGGCGTCCGCGATGAGGCCGTTGACGGTTTCGGCACGCATGTCGGCCACGACATCGTCCACCGTTTCCGAATCCATGATATCGGCGCGCTGCTCGTAAACGACCTTGCGCTGGTCGTTCATGACGTCGTCGTATTCGACGACCTGCTTGCGGATGTCGTAGTTGCGAGCCTCGACCTTTTTCTGCGCGGTTTCGATGGCCTTGCTCATCCAGCGCGATGGGGGGAGTGCCTCGCCGTCCTCGAGGTTGGCGCGCATCATCTTGGCGAACATTGTATCCGGGCCGAAAATTCGCAGCAACTCGTCGTCGAGCGACAGGTAGAAGCGTGACAGGCCGGGATCGCCCTGACGTCCCGAACGCCCGCGCAGCTGATTATCGATGCGGCGGCTCTCGTGTCGCTCGGTGCCGAGCACGAACAGCCCGCCGGCCGCGATCACCTTCGCCTTGTTCTCGGCCACTTCCGCCTTGATCTGGGCGATGGCGGCGTCGCGCATCGGGCCATCGGGCATGTCGCGCAACTCATCCTCGATCCGGAACTCGACATTGCCGCCGAGCTGGATGTCGGTGCCGCGACCGGCCATGTTGGTCGCGATCGTCACTGCGCCGATGCTGCCGGCCTGTGCGACGATATGGGCTTCCCGTTCGTGGAAGCGGGCGTTCAGCACTTTGTGCTCGACGCCTTCCTCGGTCAGGAACTGGCTCAGCAACTCGGATTTCTCGATCGACACCGTGCCGACGAGCACGGGCTGCCCCTTGGCCGACTGCTCGGCAATCGCCTTGGCAATGCCACGGAACTTGTCGTTTGTATCCTTGTAGAACGTGTCTTCCTCGTCGACGCGCGCGACCGGCACGTTGGTCGGGATGGTGACGACGTTCATCTTGTAGATCTGGTGGAATTCGGCCGCCTCTGTCGCTGCCGTACCCGTCATGCCGCCGAGCTTGGGGTACATGCGGAAGTAATTCTGGAAGGTGATCGAGGCCATCGTCTGGTTCTCGGGCTCGATCTCGACGCCCTCCTTGGCCTCGACCGCCTGGTGCAAGCCATCGGACCAGCGGCGTCCGTCCATCATGCGGCCGGTAAATTCGTCGATGATGACGACCTTGCCGTCCTTGACGATATAGTCGGTGTCCTTGCGGAACATAACATTGGCACGCAGGCTCTGGTTCAGGTGGTGGACGACTTGCGTGTTCTCGAAGTCGTAGAGGTTTGTGCCGTCGAGCAGGCCCGCGGTCTCGAGCATGCGCTCCATCTTCTCGGTGCCGTCTTCGGTCAGAATGACGGACTTCTGCTTCTCGTCGAGCTCGTAATCCTCGGGCACCAGCTTCTTCACGATCGCGTCGACCTGGAGGTATAGCTCGGACTTGTCGTCTGTGGGGCCCGAGATGATGAGCGGCGTCCGCGCTTCGTCGATCAGGACCGAATCGACCTCGTCGACGACCGCGAAATTGAACGGGCGCTGGACCATGTCGGCACGCTCGTACTTCATGTTGTCGCGCAGATAGTCGAAGCCGAATTCGTTGTTCGTGCCGTAGGTGATGTCCGCCGCATAGGCGTCGCGCCGTTCCTGGTCGCCGATGTTGGGCACGATCACGCCCACGGTCATGCCGAGGAATTTATAGACCTGCCCCATCCATTCCGCGTCACGGCGGGCGAGGTAGTCGTTGACGGTCACGACGTGCACGCCGGTCCCGGGCAGCGCGTTGAGATAGGTCGCGAGCGTCGCGACCAGCGTCTTGCCTTCGCCGGTCCTCATCTCGGCGATTTCGCCGCGATGGAGCACGATGCCGCCGATCATCTGGACGTCGTAATGCCGCTGGCCGAGCACGCGCTTGGCGGCCTCGCACACCGTGGCAAACGCTTCAGGAAGCAGATCGTCGAGCGCAGCGCCGTCGGCGAGACGCTGGCGGAACAGCACGGTCTGGTTGGCGAGCTCTTCGTCAGTCAATGCCGAAATCGTCGGCTCGAAGCCGGCAATCCGCGTGACAATGCTTCCGAGAGATTTGACGTAACGGTCGTTCGACGACCCGAAAATGGCCTTGGCAATACCGCCCAGCATAGGAAATTCCTGTAATTATAAGGGGAGCCCGCACCTGCGGCGGGCAAGATAAGTCAGCGATGGCAGCGGGGGCGCTAGCCTAGACGCGAAGGCGCCCGGCATAGAGCGGAACCGCCAACGAAGGTGCAGCGGGGCGCGCCAGGGGACCGAAGTTGACACGGTCCAAAGCACCCATTCTGAGGGGCGCAATGCTCGGCAGCCGGGGAGCCAGCCGCTCGGCGCGAACGCTCGTGCTGACCGATACCTCGCACGCCGGACGCACGGCCGCTGACGCGGGCGTACCTACCCCGACCATGGCAGTCAGGAAGGCGGAAAGGAGAAGCAGCAACCGCATCGTTGTGCATGTAATAGGTGGCAGCGCTTTCGTCCACCTTAACGGCGTTGCGGCGTCGAACGGACTTCATTCGCATCACCGACTGTTCTACGGCATCTGTATGACCCGCTCCCCACTTGCGACGCCCTTCCCTATCCTCCCGCCCATCGACGGCGTGACCATTCGTGTGGCGCGCGCCGGGTACAAGAACTGGGGCCGCTGCGACCTGACATTCGCCGAGCTGGCGCCCGGCACTGTCGTTGCCGGAGTGACGACGCAGAGCAAATGCCCTTCTCCTGAAGTCGAATGGTGTCGCGCTGCGCTGACGCTGGGCGCCGCACGCGCGCTGGTCGTCAACGCGGGCAATGCCAACGCGTTCACGGGATCGCGCGGACGCGCCGCAGTCGAGGCGATCGCGGCGCGGGTCGCGGCGCATCTCGGGTGCCAGCCTTCGGACGTGTTCGTCGCGTCGACGGGCGTCATCGGCGTCCCCCTGCCCATCGACAAGGCGGAAGCCGGGCTCGACGCAGCCTTCGTTGCGCCGCCTGCAAGCTGGGAAGAAGCGACCAACACCATCGGGACGACCGACACTTTCCCGAAGGCCGCGATAACGACGGCGATCGTCGGCGGTCGAACGGTGAAACTTGTCGGCTTCATTAAGGGCAGCGGCATGATCGCACCCGACATGGCGACGATGCTGGGGTTCATTTTCACCGATGCCGCGGTCGAACCAGCATTTCTTCAGACTTTGCTAAGCGCGGCCAACAGCGCGACATTCAACTGCATCACGGTCGATAGCGACACCTCCACCAGCGATACCGTGCTGGCGTTCGCAACGGGCGCTGCAGGCAATAACAGGCTGACGGCGTTCGAAGACGCCGGGGCCGATGCATTTCAGGCCGCGCTTTCCGACCTGTGTCGCCAGCTTGCGCACCTCGTCGTGCGCGACGGCGAAGGGGCCACGAAGTTCATCGAGGTACGGGTGGCGGGTGCAGCAAGCGACGCCAGCGCCCATCGGATCGGCCTCAGCATCGCGAACTCACCCCTGGTGAAGACGGCCATTGCTGGAGAGGACGCCAATTGGGGTCGCGTCGTCATGGCGGTCGGCAAGGCCGGCGAGCCGGCCGACCGTGACAAGCTGTCGATCAGCTTTGGCGGGGTCGAGGTCGCGCGCGAGGGGCTGGTGGTAGAGGGCTATGACGAGGCGCCGGTCGCGGCCCATCTGAAAGGCACCGACATCGACATCTCTGTCGACATCGGCCTCGGGTCAGGCCGCGCAACGGTTTGGACGTGCGACCTGACCCATGGCTATATTTCGATCAATGCGGATTACCGCAGCTAGGCAAGCTCGCTCTCGAGCCAGGCCTTGAGCTGCGATTTCGGTGCAGCCCCGACCTTGGTCGCGGCTGGCTGGCCGTTCTTGAACAAGATCATCGTCGGGATGCCGCGCACGCCATACTTGCCCGGAGCATCGGGGTTGTCGTCGATGTTGAGCTTGGCGATCGTCACCTGCTCACCGAGTTCCACTGAAAGTTCTTCGAGGCTCGGTCCGATCATCTTACATGGTCCGCACCATTCGGCCCAGAAATCGACAAGAACGGGGCCGCCCGCCTCGATGACGTCTGTCGTGAAGCTGTCGTCAGTGATTGCCTTGGTGGCCATATCAGTCTCCTGTGTATCGATGCCCTAAGTAAGGCGAAGTTCGGCGGACTCAACCTGCTGGGGGTGGCAAGACTTGCTGTGTTGCCTCCAAGCCGGGCTTGTACGGCGCGAGATCCGCCGCGCTCAGCGCGATGAGCCTGGGGCCTGAGGTGTATAGCAGGGCTGCGCGAACGTCATGGCCCGGGAACACACCACGCAGCACGGCGGCATAGGCCGCCATCTGCCGCTTGTAGGTATCGTGTACTTCGGCGGAGTCCGACGGTACGCGCCGCCCCGTCTTGAAATCGACAATGTCGACAGTTGCTTCCCCGATAATCAGTCGGTCGACCGTGCCGGAAATGACGACACCGTCGACTACGCCGGCAACCGGTACTTCGGCGAGGCCCCCGGCGCCGAACAAGCCCGCATATTGCGGGTGGCCAAGCACGTCGAGTACCGAGGATGTGACCTCGTCGCGCACCTCCGCATCGTTGACGCCTGCCGATCGGAAGAGCCACCGTTCGGCGGCCGCCGCGCGATCCGGCTGGGCAACCGTTGGCAGGCGCTCGAACAGAGCATGGATCAGCTTGCCGCGCTCGGCGGCCTGTTGCAGGAAAGCACTCGACGGCGGATCGGCGACCGTGTCGGGTCCCAGCGACGAGGGACTGAGCGGACGCGGCGGACGGGCCTCGGGCGGGGCTGCACGGTCGAGCCAGTCCGGCCGGGCGATCGCCGGCCGAACTTCCTTTGCTTTGGCAGCCTTCGTGACGCTTCCCCCGGCAATCGCGTGGAGCCGAGACTCGCCCCAACCGGGCAAGTCGACCTGCGGCGTGCCCATCCGTGCCATCGCGCGCTCGATGGTGCTGTGCCAGCTTTCGGGTGGTACGACCCTCTGCCGCTGGGTCAGCGACCCGGTGATCACGAGCTGCTCCTCGGCACGGGTCATGGCCACGTAGAGGAGGCGCCAGTGCTCGCGACGATCGGCTTCGCTCAGCAGATCGGCGGTTCGCTCCAGCGTTCCGACGAGGCGCCTCTCGGCTCCGCGCGGGCGAAACAGCGGCACAATGGTTTCATCCAGCACCCACTGGAAGTCGCGATCATTGGCCGCCTCCGGGTCCCCGGCCGCATCGGCGAGAACGACGAGCGGCGCCTGTAGTCCCTTGGCAGCATGCACGGTCATGACGCGCACCGCATCGCGCTCGCTGCCGGCGTCGCGCACGATGTCGCCCTCGCCGCGGTCGAACCAGTCGAGGAAGCCTTGCAGGGTCGCGACCCCCTCCCGCTCGAACTGGAGCGCGGCGTTCAGCAATTCGTCGATCGGGTCGGCGGCTTCGTTACCCAGGCGGCAAAGCAGGTTCCTGCGCGCCGCGATCTCGCCCGACAACATGGTCTCGAGGAAGACATAGGGCGAAACAAAGTCGGCCATCGCCAACAGCTTGCGAGGAATAGCAATCGATGCCTCGGGCACATGGGCGCGCAAATGACCCCAAAGGGAGCCTGCGCGCTTCACATGGGCCGCATCGTAAAGCTGCTCTTGCGTCCAGCCGCAGATCGGCGACACAAGGAGCGAGGCAAGCGTCAGGTCATCGTCAGGCTGCACGGCAAAACGCAGGGCGGCGAGGCAGTCCTTCACGACCAGGGGAGCGGCGAGGCGCAGGCGGTCCACGCCGGCGACTGGCACCCCTTCTTTCTGAAGCCGCGCAACGAGCAGGGCCGCCAGGTCACTGCGCTTGCGCACGAGGATCATGACGTCACCGGCCGCCAGGGGGCGTGCTGCAGACGCGAGCATATGCCCGCCGGCGATCCAGTCGCGGACCTGACGGGGCAATCCGGGACGCCAGTTCGCGTGTCGCCGTCGGGACCCAGCCCTCTTCGCCGTCGTCCTCTTCGCCTTCGGGTGCACGCACGGGCGGCAGCAGGGTGACGCTCCCCGGTCCGCCGCGCGCGCTATTGTGCCGGTCGAGTGCCTGTTCACCGAACGCGTCTTCGCCAAGTTCGTCGAGCAGCGCGTCGACGACTTCGAGCACGGGCGGCGTCGAGCGGAAGGAACGGTCGAGCGACAGGCGCGCCAGCTCGCGGCCTGCTGCCGCCGCTCGGGCGCCGAAGTCTTCCCCCGCATCGGCGTAGTAACGAGGATCGGTGCCCTGAAAGCCGAAGATGGCTTGCTTATAGTCACCGACGGTGAACAGCGTTCGCAAAGTGCCCGCGCGCGCGCCGTCGCCGGCCCAGAATTCGCCCGCCAGTGCCTTCACGATGTCCCACTGGCGCTCATTGGTGTCCTGCGCCTCGTCGACGAGGATGTGGTCGGTCGCCTGGTCGAGCTTGTAGGCTATCCACGCGCCCATGCCGGGCTCGCTGAGCAGAGCGACCGCCTTGCCGATAAGGTCGTCGAAATCGACCAGCCCGGCTGCCTGCTTGGCGTCGCCATAAGCGCGGGCATAGCGTCGTGCTGCATAGAGGCCATGGGCGACATCGGTGGCAAGGGCGGCACGCTGCTGGAGCTGCAGCAGCGCGCCACACCATTCGCGCATGCGGGCGGCCATGGGCTCGTAGCTGGGATCAGTCGGCACCTGCCCCTTGCCGCTGCGCGGTTGGTTTTCGGTCGTGCTCCATACGAGATGGAGCTTACCGAGTTCGGCAGCGCGGGTCAGGGGATCGCCGAGAATCCAGTTGGAGATTTGGGTGGCGCGGTCTTCACCGCGCTTTCCCCAGTTTGCAAGCAGTTGGCCCAGCTCAAGGAGCGTCTCACGATCGAAATTACCGTCGCCGCAAGCGTCGGCGATGTCCGCAGGGGAGTAATCAGCAGGCACGTCGAGCGCGCGGCGGACGACGGCGTCGAGCCCTTCGGCCAGGGAGTCGAGCGCTTCCCGGTACTTGGCCGCGCGCAACAGGAAGCCCTGGGTTCCCGACTCGCCCAGCCGCCGCGACAATGCGGCGAGTGCCGCAATGACGCGCGCGTCCCCCTCGCGCTCTGCCTGTTCGGCAAGGTCTCCCAGCACATTGGCAGCAAGCGCCGCCTGTTCGCGACCCTCGACGGCCCGAAACCCCGGCGCCAGCCCCGCTTCGAGCGGGAACGACCCGAGCAATGTCTGGCAAAAGGCATGGATCGTCATAACCCGCAGTCCACCGCCGCGCGCCTCCAGCACTGCGGCAAACAAGGTGCGGGCGCGGGCGATGCTTTCGTCGCTGTTATCTTCGCCGAGCGCGGTCAGTTCGCCGCGCAACTCGCTGTCGTCCGCCATGGCCCACATGGCGAGGCGGCTATGGACCCGCTCGGCCATTTCGGCGGCGCCCGCCCGGGTGAACGTCAGGCACAGGATCGAGTCGGGCCGCACGCCCTTGCGAAGGAGCAGGCGCCAGACACGCGCGGCCAGCACATAGGTCTTGCCAGTGCCGGCAGAAGCCGACAGCCAAACGTCCTTGTCGGGCGATGACGCCAGCGCCTGTTCACCCTTCAGATAGCTGAGCAGCTCGGGGCGGTCAGTCTTCGCGGCCATACCACTCGTCCCGCCGCATGAGCTGGTCGTACTCCTCATAGGGCGCATATTCTGGGTGAAGCTTGGCCGTGAAAGGGTCGCTGCCTGTCAGCCAGCGCCCTGCCGCCGTGGCGAAGACGTCCACGGCGTGGGCGACGAACTCAGACTTGGGTATCTGGCCCGCTTTGCCAACAGGTGATGACATTTTGCCAAAGCCATCGCCATTTTTGGCAAGCGACCAATATTCGAACTCGGTCACTCTCCCGCCGCTGGCAACAGCGAGCGGTGGAGAATCAAGCTCGAACCCCCCGCGCTCGGCTATAGCGGCCAAAAGGCCGAGTTGCATCGAATAACCCGCCTTTACTGCCTTCGCGCTCGGCGCACTGCCAGTCTTATAATCGACGATCGCCAATGTGCCGTCATCGAGTCGGTCGATGCGATCGGCTCGTCCGTTCAGCTCGATACCGACAATATTGGCATTACCCTGGACCTCGGACAGGATGGGAACACGGTGATCCTCGCGCTGTTGCTTGGCGATGCGGTCTGCGACCCACTGGCACGGCTCGACGAGGCGCGGACCCCATAGTGTCCGAACGATGGGATGGACGCCCGGTTCGTTAAGCAGCGCGTGAATGCGCGGGAGAAGCTTGTCTGGATGAAGCTTGTCCTCGCGCATCCAGGCATCGAGCACGGCATGTACTGCACTTCCCCGCCATGCGGGTCCGGGGTCGGCATCGACGGCGTCCAGCGCCGACAGCCTAAGCATCGCACGGGCGTAAAAAGCATAGGGGTCGGCCTTGAGGCGGTCGACGTCCGTCACCGAAATGCGGCGTGGCCGCTCGGCCAGGGGGGGCGACGGTGCGGGCCGATGCACCGGTCGGGGCGCGCCGGGGTTCGAATCGATCGCGCTGGCAAGCACAGGCAGGCGCTCGTCCATATGGAGGCCGCCGGTCATTGCCTCCAGCCGGAGCAGGAAACGCGACGCGATCGTCGCCGATCGGGCATCTCGGGCGGCGCGGGTCAGCAGCACTTCCCCTGCCCCCAGCGCAACGGCCAGATCGTGTGCGGCGAGACCGACGCGCCGTTCCGGATGGGCAAGCCCGAGTTCCCGGCGAACGCGCGGGCTGAGCCAGGGGTCGGTGCCGGTGGCAGCGGGCCAACTGCCTTCGTTCAGACCGCCGAGGACCAGCAAGTCGGCCTGTTGCAGCCGCGCCTCGATCAGGCCGTAGATGCTGATCCGTGGATGGCCGCCCTGGGGAGGACGAATGGCCTGTTCGCCGAGGAGTTGGCGCAGGAGCGGCAGCAGGTCTTCTGCGCCGAAATCGGCTGGGCCTAGATCGTGATGCGCCTCAAGCTGGGCGAACAGCTCGGCCGCGCATCGTCCGGCCGGTCCGGCCCAGACTGTCTCTCCGCCTAGGGCATCCAGAAGCTGCCGGATCGCGCGAAGCAGGTCGCCGAGCGACGCACGCGGCGCTGCGAAAGCCCCCTCAAATTGGGCAAAAAATGGTGCGCCATGAGTCCACCACGGCGTTGCCCGTTCCCGAACCCGACGTTCGCGCTCATTGCCCGACCGCAGCCATGCCGCAAGGCCTGCAAGGCCTGGCGCCGGACGGGGGCCGCGCAACGCGAGATCCAGATCGCGGACCCCGTCCAGCCACGCCAGGCGCCCTTCACCGCTGCGGACCAGCGGGTGCTTGAGAACAGCGAGCAATGAAGTCGGAGCGAAGCGTTCGACACCCAGCGCAGCAATGGCCTGTATGAGGACGCCGACTGGCATCGCGGCAAGGGGTTGTCCCGCAGAATCGTCGGCCTCGATCCCCCAGCGGCGCAGATGTGCGCCGACACGACCGGCCAGGGCCCGGTCGGGTGTCACCAGCGCTGCTGTGCGTCCCGGGGTCTCCAGCGCCTCGCGCAAGGCGATGGCGATGCCCTGGGCTTCGTCCGCAGGGGCGGAGAAGGTTGCGAGGCGAACTCCCTTAAGCGAGCGCTGCTCCGGCTTCAGCTGGATCCATTTGCTGGTGAAGCGCGCGGGCGCAAAGGCGTTGGAAACCGCCCTGCCCCGCACCGCCTTGCGCGGCTTGCCATCGCCCCACCGCCAGCGCACGACCTCGGCCCGGCTCACCCGTAGCCGGTCGAGAAGCAGGCGCAGATGATGCTGGGGATGGGTTTCGATGGGTGCATGGCTCTCGTCGCCGGCGATCGCATCCCATTCTGCGTCGGGGCTGGCCAGATCGAGCCCTGGCAGTACGACCGATCCATCGGGCAGCCGCGCGACGACCGCGAGCAAATCGGCAATAGATTTGGCCGAGCTGGTGACCCCGGCCGCGATCACGAAATGGCTGGGCGACGTCTCGCGCCATCGGTTAGCCAGCCCACGGAGCAGGCGGTTGCGGCGCTCGGGCAAATCGATACGGCCGAGCCTTGCCAGTTCCTCGGGCCAGCGCTCGATCACCGTCGCGAACAGGTCGAGGGACTTTTGCCAGTGGCCCGCAAGTTCGGGCCCGACTTGTAGGTCACGCAAATCGCCGGGGCTGAGATCCTCCGCAATAAGTTCGTCGAGGGTGCTGGCCAGTTCGGTCGCCAGCCTTATGGCCTCGGCCGCGCCAATGCGCTGTCCGATGAGACTGCGTTCCTGCTGCACCAGCCGGGCGAGGATCATCCGCCGCGTCAGCGAATCGACGGCCGGCGGAATGTCGGTGTTGATGTCGTCGAGCGCGACGCCCGGGGCCTCGCCCGCGTCACCGATAGCGACGATACGCGGCAGGAGCAGGCCTGTCTCCGCCTGGCGGACGAAGCCATCGGTGACGGCCCGAATTGCACGATTGTTGGGTACCAGGATCATGCCGCGCGCGAGGGCGAGGCGGTCCTTGCCCTGCGACGACAGGACGCCGGTCACCAGAGCGTCGGCGAAGGACCGGTAAACGGGGATGGAGAAGACTTTGGGGCCGCCAGCCTCAGGCATCGGCCAAAAGCGCCTCGGTCTTGGCAATGGCAGGCGGGCTACCGACGTCGAACCACAGGCCCTGGTGCACGACGCCATAACAGCGACCTGCGGCAATGGCCCGGTCCCAGAAGACGTTCGTGGAGAAGACGTCGGCCGGTGGCTCCGCGATCAGGCGCTTCGACAGCATCTGCACGCCTGTCCACACAAAAGGCGCGATGCGGCCGACGCGACGGCGCGAGATGAACCGGCAGCATCCATGTGAAAATCGCCCTTACCACCATGGCAGTTGGCGCGAGCCAGCGGGACGAGCAGCAGCAGCGCGTCCATCGCGCCATCGTCCCAGCGCTGCGCCAGCAAGGTCAGCGCGTCCACGGGGCCATCGACCCAGTAATTGTCGCTGTTGACCTGAATGAACGGGTCGGCGTCGATCAGCGGCAGCGCCTTGACGAGCCCGCCGCCAGTTTCGAGCAGTTTTGCGCGCTCGTCGGAGATTGTAATGGCGAGGCCCCGGCCATGGCGCTTCAAATGCGCTTCGAGCGCGTCGGCAAGATAATGGACGTTGACGACAGCGCGCTCCACCCCCGCGGCCGCGAGCCTGACAAGCACATGGTCTATGAGCGCGGCACCCGCGACCTCGACCAGAGGTTTGGGACGCGTCGCCGTCAGCGGACGCATCCGCTTGCCGAGCCCCGCCGCCATGACCATCGCTGTTTTCGGCACGGGAACGCCGGTCATGAAGGCGCTTTCAGGTAGCGGCCGCGCTTGGCCGCGGGAATGTTCAAGTCGAACCATGCCGCCACTTCGGCCAGGGCTGGATGAGAGAGGTCTCTTTCGAGATAGCCCCAGACACGTGGCAGGAAATCGAGGTAGCGGGACTTGCCGTCGCGCTGCCACAGGCGGGTGAAGATCCCGACGATCTTGGCGTTCCGCTGCGCGCCGAGGATGGCGTAGCTGTCGAGGAAGCCGGGCCCCGGCGTGGCAAGACGCTGATATTCGACCAGCATCTTCGTTTCGATGTCGACCGGCACGTCCCGCCGCGCATCCTGCAGCATAGACACAAGGTCATAGGCAGGGTGCCCGACCAGTGCGTCCTGAAAATCGAGCAGGCCAAGACGAGCATTGCCGCCAAACCCCTCCCGCAGCATGATGTTTTCGGCATGGTAGTCGCGCAGCACGGTTACCGGTGGCACGTCGTCGATGCGATCGAAGGCGAGTTCCCACGCAGCGTGGTAGGCCTGCGCATCCACCGTCAGTCCTGCGGCGGAGCAGTACCATTCGGTAAGCAGCCCGGCCTCGCGGTGCAATTCCTTCCGCGAATAGGGCGGCACATCGGCGGGCGGATGGCGGTGAAGCTCGGCGAGCAAAGCTACCGTCGCGGCATAGGCCTCAATTTCGTCCACATCCCCGGCATCGACCGCTTCGCGCATCCGGTCATCGCCGAAGTCCTCAAGCAGGACGAGCCCGTTTTCGAGGTCTTCGGCAAGGATGGCGGGCGCAGCAAAGCCCTGAGAACAGAGGTGCCGGGCGATGCCGATAAAGGGCCGCGGATCCTCGTGCGGGGGGGGCGCGTCCATGAGCACCGCACGACGGGTTGGCTCGGTGACGCGGAAATACCGACGAAAGGATGCATCACCCGCCAGCGGTTCGATACGCGCATCTCTCCAGCCGGCACGGATCAGGAAAGCGGGCGCCGCGGCGGGGGGAGTCATTTCGGCGGCCATCGGCTTTCCCAAGCGGGCGGCACCTGCGCTGTCAAGGCTCGGGCGTCGGCGCTGTGCACGGCAAGGGTCAGGACGAGCATATCGCGCCAGCTCTCTGTGCCCATCCGTTCCGGCCACTCGATCACCAGGGCGCCGTCGGTCCGTGCATCATCCAGCGCCAGCTCGTCGAGCGTGGACGGATCGTCGATGCGATAAAGATCGATATGGGCCAGTGGAATCCGGGTTGCGGGCGGTTCATAAGGGATGACCAGGGGGTAGCTTGGACTCGGCACGTCGCCGACGTAACCCAGTCCCGTCAATATACCTTTCGCGAACAACGTCTTGCCCGCTCCAAGCGGACCCTTGAGCGCGACAACGTCGCCGATGTCGAGGATGGACCCGAGCCGCGCGCCGAACGCCAGCGTTTCCTCCGGCGTGTTCAGGATCATCGCGGCAGGTCGATCCGCACCATCGTTCCCTGGCCAGCTTCCGCCATGATGGACAAGGCCCCACCGTGAGCCTTCACCGTTTCACGCGCAGCAATCACGGCCGGGTTCGCCTTGGCCGATCCCGCCTCGCCCGGACCATTGTCGGAGACGACGAGAAGCGCACCTTCGGTCGTGCCGCTGGCGTGCAGCAGCACCCGGCCCTGCTCGGGTGTGTGCTGAATGGCGCTGGCCAGCAGCCTCTCGACCGCATCGCACAGGCGTCGTCCGTCGCCCTCGACGCGCCCCACAGAGGCATGAAGATCGGTCGCCAAATCGATCTGCTTGGCGAGCGCGGCTTCTTCGCTCGCCGCAACAGCGCGGTCGAGCATCTGGAGGACATCGACAGTTTCGCGGTCGACCGCTGCCAGCCCGGCTTCGGACTGGGTCAACTGCAAGGTGTCGTCGACGAGGGAGCCTAGTGTGCCGACCGATTCCAGAATCGCGTCGACATATTGTCGTGCTTCGGGCGGCAGTTCGCCAGCATAGCCCTTTGCCATCATTTCCGCGAAGCCGCCGATGGAGGTCAGCGGTGTCCGCAGTTCATAGCTCATATTTGCGACGAATGCGGTCTTCACCTTGTCGGCGGCCTCCAGCGCATCCGCGCGGTCGCGCAACACGCGCTCGACCCGGCGGCTGTCGGTGACGTCGAGCATCGTGAACAACGCGTTGCCGTCGGGCAGCGGAACGGCGGCAAACTCGAAATGGCGGCCGTCCTTCATCGCCACGCGCCCTTCCTGAGATTTTCGCTCGACGGTCGCTGCCCGCACCAGATCGCGCATCAAAGCGGCGCGCGACGGCGTCGTAAGCGTACCCGCCGCAGCTTCTGCCAGCGTGTCAACGCGGGGATGCGAGGACAGCATAGCTTCGTCGAACCCCCAGACTTTCCGAAACCGGTTGTTCCATGATGTTAGGCGGCCATCAGCTCCGAATACGCCAATTGCCTCGAACAGATTGTCGAACGTCGCGGTGCGCACGCGCAGCAACGTATCGCGGGCGCTCGCGAGCTGGAGCTGTTCGGTTCGATCCTCGAAAACCACGAGAAGGCCACCGTCTGGCATGGGCTGGGCGACGACACGCAGGTGCGTGCCATCGGGCAGTAGCCAGCTTTCCTCCGCACCTGCATCGGTGGTGAACCAAGCGGCCCGCTCTGCGCGCCAGGCGGGAAAGTCGCGGGCCTCGGGCGCTCGGCCAGCCTCCCGCATGCGGTCGAGAACGCGGTCGAACTCGGGACGGTCGAACAGCCACTCGGGCTTCATTGCGAATATCGACTGGAACGGCGTGTTGCTGAACGTCAGAGAGCGGTCGCCGGCAAATTGGGCGACACCGGCCGACAAGCGATCGAGGGTGTCACGTTGTGCATCCACGAAGCGGCGAAGCTCTGCACGTGCCCGATCGAGTTCATCATTATCGAGCGCGTAACCCGCAACGCCGGATTTGCCGAGTGGGACGTCGACAACCCGCATCGACCGGCGCTTGCCGCCGATCGTTGCCGGCACGTCGCGGCTCGTCGCGGCACCCGCAATCCGCGCCGCGTCGGCCGCTGCGATCGGCGTCAGCCCGCCTACCGACTCCACGAGCTCGAGACCTCGTTTCACCACGTCTTCCGCGCTCGCTGCATCGACAGCGTCGACATAGGCGCGATTGACGAGTGTGAGGCGCAGGTCGGGTCCGCGGTGCCACATGGGGACCGGTGCGGCCTCGATCAGATGTGACAACGCTTCGAAAGCGCGCTCGAGGCGGGTAACCTCCTGCCCCAGTTCACCGATTTCGGTCTGGCTTTCGGTGGCGTCGAAGACCCAGAATATGACGCTGCCCGATACCCCCAGCGATGCGGGGGCCGGGCCCCCACGGACAAGCAGGGTGCGCTCTGAACCACTGGCCCGAACAGCGCGCACAAAACGCGCGCCGGTGCGCTGGGCCGCCGTGACGTCTCGGGCCAGATCGTTCGCATCTGCCTCAGTCAGCCCGGCCGCAGGCGTGTGAAAGTCGATGACGAAGCCCGGCGTGCGCGGCAGACCGAGCCACTGGCCAAGACGTTCGGGGGCTTCGATACGCCCATCGGCACGTACAACCACAGGCAGGGCCGGCGTCGTGTCGAGAAGGGCCGCCAGCCGGTCCGCCTGCGACCTCGCAAATGTCGCGCTGCGGCGGCGCTGCAGCCCGGTGAACACAGCCCAAGCGGACGCCGCAAGCCACAGGGCCATGACGACACCGAGCAGAACGGCCGTGCCTGTGGAAAGTGTCACCATGTCGGGAACGGGTGATGAGAAAGCATTGCGCAGGGCATTAGCGCATCGGACCGCGTTGTCGAATGGGCGTTAGCTGGAAAACGCGCTTAGAAGTCGGGAAGCACTTGGCTTGCCACGCCCCATGACGCCAGGTTCTTGGATGTGGCCCTCTCTATAAGGCTTGCAGCGTCCACCAGGTGAAAGCTTGCGGCACTGTCGATGTCGCGAAGTTCTTCCCAGGTTACCGGCGCGGCCACAGGCGCACCGGGGCGTGCACGGACAACATAGGGCAGAACTGCGGTTGCCCCCCGCTGGTTCCTCAGCCAGTCGATCAAGATGCGGCCCTTGCGCTTGGCCTTCGACATGGTCGCAACAAAGCGCTCGGGCTCTGTTTGCGCGAGTGCGTGTGCGAAGCGCGACGCGAAGTCCTTTACGGCAGGCCATTCGGCATCGGGCGTCAGGGGCACGATCACGTGTACGCCCTTACCACCGGACAGCATCGCAAAGCTGAGCAGCCCCAGATCGGCGAGTTGTCGGCGGATGTCGATTGCCGCCTTCCTGACGTCGCCGAAATCGAGCCCCTCGTCCGGGTCGAGGTCGAAGACCAGCCGGTCGGGCCGCTCGACATCGCTGGCCCGCGCGCCCCAGCCGTGGAACTCGATCGACCCCATCTGCACCGCCGCAATGACGCCATCGATGCTGTCGATCCACAAATAATCCTCGGTGCTGCCGTCCTTTTCACGGATCGGCACCTTGTGCACCGCGTCGCCGAAACTGCCGGCGTCATGCTTCTGAAAGAAGCATTGCTTGGCCCGACCCTGAGGACAGCGGACGAGGCTGATCGGGCGGTCCGCAATCCATGGCAGCATGACGGCACCGACCTGCCGGTAATAGGCCGCCAGTTGCCCCTTGGTGACGTCATCGCCGGGAAAGATGACCCGGTCCGGATTGGTAATGCGATCGGCATCGGGTGCCGGCGCCTTGGGAAGCGGCGCGGCACTTTCGACCTCGACCTGCGCGGCGGGCTTGTCCTCGCGCAGGCCGATGAAGCTCGCATGCCGCACCACATTGTCCGCGGTAAATTCGGCAAAGGCGATTTCGGCGACGAGCTTGGGCTTGATCCAGTGGGCCCCGCGCGCGGCGGCGCGCGGCACCTCCACCGCCGGCTTGTCCGCCGCGATCTTGGCCATCTGGCCGCGCAAGTCCGTCAGCAGGTCGGCGTCGAAGCCCGTGCCGACCTTGCCCGCGTAGCGCAGCTTGCCGTTCTGGTTGACCGCGAGCAGCAACGAGCGAAAGCCCCGGGTGCGGGCATCGCTCGCGCTCCAGCCGATGATGACGAACTCCTGCCGCTTCGTGCACTTCACCTTGAGCCAGGCCTGGGTGCGCTTGCCCGCGTATGTGGCATCGGCCCGCTTCGACACGACGCCTTCGTAACCCGCGCCGCACATCGTCTCGAACAGCTTTTCGCCGGCGCCGACGATGTGCTCGGCATAGCGGATGGCGCCTTCTGGCGGCAGCAGTGCCGCAAGCTTCGCCTTGCGCTCGATATTCGACCTGCCGGTCAGGTCGACGCCGTCGAGTGACAGCAGGTCGAAGGCAAACAGCGTCAGCCCCGTGCTTCCCTTGTCTTTTATGGCGGTGCGAAGCGTCGAAAAATCCGGCCGCCCCTCGGCATCGAGTGCACAGATCTCACCGTCGATCAGCGCGCTGCCCACGTCGAGCGCGGCCGCCGCCTCGACGATCTCGGGAAATTTCTCCGACCAGTCGAGGCCCGACCGCGTGTACACCTTGGCCTTGCCGCCGGCGATCGCGATCTGCGCGCGATAGCCGTCGTATTTGACTTCATGGATCCAGTCGTTGCCGCCCGGCACGCTGTCGACGAGCGTGGCGAGCTGCGGCGCATGAAAGCCAGGCATGGGGCCTTTCTTCGTCGTCGCCTTGGCCGGGCTCGTGCGCTGCGTCTTGACGGCCTTCACCTTCTTGTCGTCCACGCCGGCGGCGATCTCGTCCATCGTCCGGCCCGTCGCGACGCTGGTCACTTCGCGCTCGACCAGGTCGTCGCTGCCGCCGACATATTCGTCGCCGACCTTGCGGAGCAGCCAGTTCTCGCCGCGTTCACGGCCGCGAGCTTTCAGGCGGATCAGCATCCATTCACCCTTCATCCGTTCGCCCTCGAGGATGAAGTGAAGATGCCCCTCGTCGATGTCCTTGGCGCTCTTGCCTGCAATCGGGGCCCAGGTGCCGCGGTCCCACAGCATCACCGTGCCGCCGCCATATTCCTTCGCCGGAATCGTCCCCTCGAAAGTCGCATAGGAAAGCGGATGGTCTTCGGTGCGCACCGCAAGCCGCTTGTCGTCGGGATTGAGGCTCGGGCCGCGCGTGACCGCCCAGCTTTTGAGCACGCCATCCGCCTCGAGCCGCAAATCCCAGTGCAGCCGGGTGGCGTCGTGCTTCTGCACCATGAAGACATTCCCGGCACCCTTGGCAATCTTGCCCGCCGGTTCCGCCGTTTTCGCGAAGTCGCGCTTGGCGTTGTACCGCTCGAGCAGGTCAGGCGGCACGTTTCTTCGCCGGTTTCTTGGCCGGTGCCGCCTTGGCAGGCTTGGCGGTCTTTGCGGCGTCGGCGGGCTTCTCGATCGACTTCTTGAGCGCCGCCATCAGGTCGATCACGTTCGATCCACCCTTCTTCGGCGCTTCCTCCTCCTCGGGCGTGACCTTGCCGCCCTTCAGCTTCAGCTTGCGGGCGACCAGCTCCTTCAGTGCCTCGACATAATGGTCATGAAACTTGTCGGCAGCAAACGGACTCGATTTCTTGGCGATGAGGGTCTCGGCTAGCTCGAGCAATTCCTCGTCGGGCTTCGTGTCGGGGATGTCGCGGAAATAGCTGGCGGCCTTGTTCACCTCATCGGCATAGCGCAGCGTTTCCATGATGAGGCCGCGCCCGCACGGCTTGATGCTGACGACATATTCGCGCCCCCGCATGGCGAGCTGTCCCAGCGCAACCTTCTTGGTTCGGCGCAACGCCTCGCGCAGCACGACAAAGGCCTCTTCGGCCAGGTCGTCGGCGGGCACGACATAATAAGGTTTTTCGTAATAAAGCACGTCGATTTCGTGCGCGTCGACGAACTGCGTCAGCTCGAGCGTCTTTTTCGATTCAAGGCGCACGGCATCGAGCTCGTCGTTTTCGAGCAGCACATAGCTGCCGCGTTCGTACTCGAAGCCCTTCAGGATTTCGTCGGTATCCACGGGCCCGATCCCCGGCACGACCTTTTCATATTTGATCGGCTTGCCCGACGGCTCGTGGATCTGGCGAAAAGTGACGCTCGATCCGCTCTTGGTCGCCGTAAATATCTGGACCGGGATGGAGACAAGCGCGAGCCTGATCTGACCCTGCCAGTAGGGGCGTGCCGCCATGTCCCTATCGCTCCCGTTCCGATGCCGGAAAGGTAATGCGCGACGGGGCGCGGCGGTTCCGTCGGCGCCCTGGCGAAACGGGGCGCCGCGGTTCCATCCGCGTCCTAGCGCCGGGTCGATATCCAGTCGTTCACCCGGGACTCGAGCACGGCAAGCGGCATCGACCCAGACCCGATCAAAAGGTCATGGAAGCCTCGGATGTCGAACTTCGTGCCAAGCTCGCGCTCGGCCTTGCGGCGCAGTTCCATGATCTTGATCATCCCGATCTTGTACCCGGTCGCCTGCCCCGGAAGCGTGATGTAGCGCCGGACTTCGGATCGGGCCTGATCGGGGGAGGTCCGCCCGGTCCTGATCATGAAGGCAACGGCCTCTTCCTCGGTCCAGCCCTTGGCGTGGATGCCCGTGTCGACGACGAGCCGGCTCGCCCGGAACAGCTCGGCGTCGAGGCGCATGAAATCAGCCGCGCTATCGGGGAACGCACCCATCTCCTTGCACAGGGCTTCGCTGTACAAGCCCCAGCCTTCGCCAAAGGCGACATAGCCATAGCCCTTGCGGAACTTTGGCGCGCCGGACTGGCCGACCTGGATGTCGCCCTGCATGACGTGGCCGGGAATGCCCTCGTGGCACATCAGGTCATAGACGGCTGCGGGATCGCCGGTCACGCCGACGAGGTGGACATAGACGCGGCCCGGGCGGACGCCGTCGGGGCTCGGACCGGCGGCATGGGCAGCCCCACCCGCGACTTCACTGAACGATGGTTCGCGGACAACCTCGAGCCGGTATTTCGGCAGCAGTCCGAAATATTTGGGCAGAAGCGTACGGGTTTGGGCGATCGCGTCATTGGCGGTCTTCAGATAGACCGCGCGGTTCTCGTCGTTCCAGGGCGTCGGCGGGAAAAGGCGCTCGCGCTCGGCGTAATAGGCGTGACGATCCTTGAACCCGGCCTGGCGGGCCAGCGCGTCCTGTTCGCCTTCGATCCGCGCCACTTCCTTGATGCCGGTTTGATGGATTTGCTCCGCGGTCAGGTCGGTCGTCGTGTTGATTTTCAGCGCGGCCGCATACCAGTCGAGCCCACCAGGCAACGACACCGCGCCCACGCGGCCGCTTGGCGCGGTAGCGAGTTCGCCCTTTGCCCAGTCGATCACCCGTTCATATGCGGGCTTGATCGAGAGCAAGGCCGTGCGCGTATCGGCAAGCAGTGCCGTCGCTTCATCTGCGGTGACCTTGCCGCTCGCCTGAAGCTTGGCGACCTTCGCCTTGGCATCGGCCCAGAGCGGCGAGTCTGCGCCGGGACCGAAAGGCGCGCCGGTGATGATCGAATTGCTGCCGGAAATGACGCGCTCGATCTCGAATTTGGGAGCGCGAATGCCTGCGGCGTCGGAAGTGCGGCTTCGGGCAATGGCGGTGTCGAGTACGGCCGGGATGCCCGTAACACGCGCAGCATAGGCGCGCATGTCTGTCGCATCTTGCACCGTGTGGGTGTTGATCAGGAAGTTCGGCAGCTCGGAGTGCGCCGAGTAGAGAAACGAATAAAAGGGCGGCTGAAACGCCCTGAACCTGTAGTTCAGTTCGGCGCGGTCGAGCTCGAGCGCCCAGATGTCGTAGTTCGCCTGCGCCGCCGGCGAGAGCTTCGCACGGTCGAATTGCGCCTTCATGCGCGCCACGCTGCCTCGCCGCCATTCCAGTCGCGCCAGGACTGCCGGATCGCTGTTGTCGTCGAGCTTGTCTTGCCCATCCTTGACGCCGAGGCGCGTCGCGAGCTGCGGCCGCATTTTCAGTTCCTGTGCGAATTCGGCATCGAGGAGCTGCGTCAGGCGCGCATCCTCTGCCGAGGGCGCCGCGACGGGGACCGGCTGGGCCCCTGTCGGCGTAAAAGGAACGGCGAATGCCAGAGCCGATACCAGCCCGGCGCGAATGATCTTGCGCATAATCTCTCCCTGATTGCGCGCAGCCTATCGGCGGCGCGCAATCAGGTGAAGAGACATTCGTCCGCTGCCGCGGCTCAGTAGCGGTAGTGGTCCGGCTTGAACGGGCCGCTGGTACTGACGCCGATATAACCGGCCTGCTTCTCGCTGAGCTTGGTCAGCTTCACGCCGAGCTTTTCGAGGTGGAGCATCGCGACCTTTTCGTCGAGGTGCTTGGGCAGGACATAGACTTCGTTCTTGTACTGCTCGCTCTTGGTCCACAGCTCGATCTGCGCCAGCACCTGGTTGGTGAAGCTGGCCGACATCACGAAGCTGGGGTGGCCCGTCGCGCAACCCAGGTTCACCAGGCGGCCCTTGGCGAGCACGATGATCTGCTTGCCGTCGGGGAATTCGACCAGGTCGGTGCCGGGCTTCACTTCGGTCCATTTGTAGTTGCTCAGCGCCGAAATCTGGATCTCACTGTCGAAGTGGCCGATGTTGCAGACGATGGCATTGGGCTTCATCGACTTCATGTGGTCGGCGGTGATCACGTCGGCGTTGCCGGTTGCCGTGCAGAAGATGTCGGCGCGGGTCACGGCCTCTTCCATCGTCACGACTTCAAAGCCTTCCATTGCGGCTTGCAGCGCGCAGATCGGGTCGATTTCGGTGACCATGACGCGGGCGCCACCGTTGCGCAGCGACTGGGCCGAGCCCTTGCCGACATCGCCGAAGCCGGCGACGCAGGCGACCTTGCCGGCCAGCATGACGTCGGTGGCGCGACGGATGGCGTCGACCAGCGATTCCTTGCAGCCATAGAGGTTGTCGAACTTCGACTTGGTGACGCTGTCGTTGACGTTGATCGCGGGGAACGGCAGCTCGCCGTTCTTGGCGATTTCATAGAGGCGGTGGACGCCGGTCGTCGTTTCTTCCGAAACGCCCTTCAGCGCCGCGACGGTCGCCGTCAGATAGCCGGGCTTCTTCGCGACAAACGCCTTGAGCGCGCGCTGCATTTCGACTTCTTCCTCGTTCTCGGGCTCGGGCATCGTGTGTCCGGCCTCGATCTTGGCGCCCCAGAGCGCGAACATCGTCGCGTCCCCGCCATCGTCGAGGATGATGTTGGCGGTCTGGCCGTCGACGGCGTGATCCCAGCTGAAGATGTCGCCGACATAGTTCCAATACTCGGCCAGGCTCTCGCCCTTCACGGCGAACACCGGCACGCCGGTGGCAGCGATGGCAGCGGCGGCATGATCCTGCGTCGAAAAGATGTTGCAGGTCGCCCAGCGCACTTCTGCGCCCAGCGCCGTCAGCGTCTCAATCAGCACCGCCGTCTGGATCGTCATGTGCAGCGATCCGGTGATGCGCGCACCCTTCAGCGGCTGCGACACACCGAACTCGTCGCGCAGGGCCATCAGGCCGGGCATCTCGGTTTCGGCGATCTGGATTTCGCGGCGACCGAAATCGGCAAGTGCGATGTCGGCAATGACATAGTCGGGACGGTCGAGAACAGTGGCCACTGTGGCAAACTCCGGTTGGGATAGTTGCGCTGGCCCCTACCCTTGTACCGGTATTACGTCAAATCGAATATAAAGACTTCTTTATATGTGGCCTTAGCGAAGCACGGCCACTTGATAAGCGGGCGCACCGCAAGTGCCGCCGGGCAGCTCGGGCGCGACCGCGGCGCGGTCTGCAAGTGCGACAAGTGCTGGCAGCGTGCTTTCCTCCTGAAGCGCGGCCGCCGCAATGGACTGGAGCGAATCGCAGCTCAGGTCCTCGGCACCCGCGCCATAACGGTTTGCGACGCGCGTAATGTAGCGGTCGAGCTCATTTGCTCCTCCGGCAGCCGGCGTGAAGTGCGACTGGAGCACCATGTTCGCCTGAGTAAGCGCGGCTCGGTGACGGACGACCATCGCATTGTAAGTCTGCAGCAGAGCGGTACTCTGGAAACGGCAACGCAGGCCCGACACCATGAGCATTGTGTCGAGATCGCGGACCTTGGCGGCGGCGACCTCATTTTGGGTCCAGCAGGCCGCATTTACAGGTGTGGAAGCAAGCGCCAATACTGTACCAGCGACCGTCAAAGCCTTCTTCATCTTGCTATCCCCTTGCCCTCGTTGAGGAAAACAGGCTCTCAAACCAGCGTTAACAAAACCCTAATCGTTACCGCCGTGAACTTGCTTTATTTTCGGGGTCGCGCGATGCGAGATGTCACAAACGCGTTTTACCCAAAGCGCATTATAGGATCCTGATATGACCATTGCCGTTGGAGACAAGATTCCCGCCGCCACGCTGACCAAGGTGACGGCATCCGGACCGGAAGCGGTTTCGACCGCCGACTTCTTTGCGGGGCGCAAGATCGCGCTTTTCTCCGTGCCCGGCGCATTCACGCCGACCTGCTCGGCGCGCCACTTGCCCGGCTTTGTCGAAAAGGCGAGCGAATTGAAGGCAAAAGGTATCGACGAGATTGCATGCACTGCCGTGAACGATGCCTTTGTGATGGGTGCCTGGGGCAAGGCCGGTGGAGCCGATGCCGTCACGATGCTCGCCGACGGCAATGCAGAATTCGTGAAAGCACTCGGCTTGACGATGGACGGCAGCCCGTTTGGCATGGGCACGCGCGGTCAGCGCTTCGCCATGGTAGTCAACGACGGAACGGTCGAGGCTCTGCACGTCGAAGCTGGCGGTGAATTCCGGGTTTCCAGCGCGGAATACATGCTCGAAAACATGTAGGCGCGCGACGGCCCGTCGATTAAGCCTATCGCATCAGGGAGATGCCGCGTGCTTGGTCGACGGGAAATGATGGCGGCCGCAAGTGCTGCGATAGCAGCGGCGGCTTTGCCCTCGCGGGCGGCAGCGCAGCGCATTTTAATCCCGGCAATAGATCGCCTGACTCTGCAAGTTGTCACTGACAGCGGGACATTCGGTCCTTTTCTCGACCCGATGTTCCTGCCGGGTATGACAGTCACGCGGGCCGGCAACGGTGCCACCAAAGGTGGACGGATGTCGCCCCGCGCACTGCTCGGCGAATTCGGCCTGTCGATCTTGAGCTCTTCCGAATGGGGCGGATCCCGGCGCAACATCATGGTAGACTTCGGCTATTCCGCGGCCGTCCTCGCAAATAATCTTCAGCTTCTCGGCATAGATCCCGACACAATCGATTGCGCCGTGCTGAGCCATGGCCATCTGGACCACTATGGTGGCTTCGCCGGCCTGAAGCTCGCCGGCCGCAGCGCTACGCTCCGACTGCCACTTGTGGTCGGTGGCGAGGAAACCTTCTGCGAACGGATCGCCCTGATCGGTAATCCGCCGCTCATAATGGGTGCTCTCGACCGACCACTGCTGACGGAGGCAGGGTTTGATGTCGTTGTCGACCCAGCGCCCCGCATCTTAGCGGACCACGGCTTCACTACAGGCGTCATCCCGCTGAAAGGTTTCGAGCGTGCCGCAATCCCCACTCAGATGCGCCCGGGCGTCGGTTGCGATCGCAAGCTGATCGACCCGGCGAAGCGAGATGCGACGCTTGTCGCGGACGATGGCGAGCATGAGCTGGCGACGGCCTATGCGGTCGAGGGGCTGGGACTGGTTGTGATTGCCTCGTGCAGCCACCGCGGGGTCCTGAATTCAGTCCGCCGCGCGCAAGAAGTCTCGGGCATTCAGCAAGTGCATGCCGTTATCGGTGGCTTCCATCTCGTTAAGCCGCGGACCGAGGACGAAGCCCGGCGTACCGTGGCCGAGTTTGCGCGGATCGATCCCAAATATATCATCCCGATGCACTGCACGGGTGAGGTCTTTATCGAGGAAGCATTGCGCCTCATGCCACAAAAGGTCGTGCGGTCTTACGTCGGGTCGAAGTTCACCTTTGCCGCGTGAGTCTTGCGGGTGACACGCGCCGCGCCTAACCCTTGTCCATGAACCAACCCAACTCCCCGCAAAGCGGCCGCGAGATCGTCGCCCAGCTCGATACACTTTTCACAGCCTCTACCAACCGCCTCAGGACAGCCATCGCTGCCTATATCGCGCACGGAACGCGTCCCGACCCCTCGTCACGCAGCGATGGCAGCTTCGCCTATCCCGAGATCCGCGTGACCTATGCCGGCGAGGACGAGCAAAGGCAGGTGCCCTTGCGGTCGTTCGGTCGCCTTACTCAACCGGGCCATTACGCAATCAGCGTTACGCGTCCTGCCCTGTTTGCCGATTATCTGACCGAGCAACTCGACCTGCTGATGATGGACTATGACGTGACTGTAGAGGTCGGCCCGTCCACGCAGGAGATACCATTTCCTTACGTGCTCGACGCTGAAATGGAGCTGGGAGACATCAAGCCCACCGATCTCGCGCGCTGGTTTCCGGCAACCGAGCTGGCACACATCGGAGACGAGATCGCCGACGGCATTTTCAGCATCGCACCCGACAGTCCCCGTCCGCTCGCGTTGTTCGATGGTTTGCGCACGGACTTTTCGCTGGCGCGATTGCGGCACTACACGGGTACGCCGGTCGAGGATGTGCAGCGCTACGTCCTTTTCACGAACTACAATCGCTATGTCGACGAGTTCGCGCGCTGGGCGCTGAGCCAGCTAGGCGGCGACTCCCCCTACACCCACCTGAGCGGCGCAGGCGGAATCAGGGTGACACGCGACACACACGACGCCGAAAGCGTTATTGCCGGCGATGCCTGGCGGCGACATCAGATGCCCGCATGGCACCTGTGCGCCCCGGACCGTAGCGGCATCACATTGGTCAACATCGGGGTGGGGCCGAGTAATGCAAAGACGATCACGGACCACCTCGCCGTGGTGCGACCGGAGGCGTGGCTGATGATCGGCCATTGCGGCGGTCTGCGCCCCTCACAGCGAATCGGTGATTATGTGCTGGCGCACGCGTATCTGCGCGACGACCATGTGCTGGATGACGTTCTGCCGCCCGAGATTCCAGTGCCGGCCATTGCCGAGGTCCAGCAGGCGCTGGCGCGTGCGGCGGAGACCGTATCGGGTGAATCGGGTGACGTGTTGAAGCGACGGCTACGAACGGGAACGATCGTCACGACTGACGATCGCAACTGGGAACTGATGTTTTCGAAGTCTGCGCTGCGTTTCTCGCAGTCGAGCGCGGTCGGGATCGACATGGAAAGCGCTACCATTGCGGCGCAGGGATACCGATTTCGCGTTCCCTATGGCACGCTGCTCTGCGTTTCCGACAAGCCGCTGCATGGCGAACTCAAGCTGCCGGGACAGGCGAACCGGTTCTACGAGCGCGCCATCGCCGAACACATGAAGATCGGTATCGAGGCCTGCAACGAGCTTCGCCGCGAAGGGGCAAAGCTGCACAGTCGAAAGCTGCGCGCGTTCAACGAGCCTCCTTTTCGGTAGTCGCGCGACAGCGCGGGTGGTCAGGCCGCCTGCACCATGTTGTCGACTGGTTTGGCAGAGTTCCAAAGCTTTGCGGTTTTGAATGCTGGCATCGTTGTTGGATGCCCCGCGTTCCTTGCCCTGCCTGCAGCCACCATCTTTGCGTCGGCTTCCGGCAGCCCGGCGAGCGACAGCATGTAAGGCGAGATACGGTGCCTCGTGCACAAACCACCGTTGCCGTCGCTGACGAGGCGCTCGTCGAACTCGACACCTTGCTGATGCCCCTCCGACCGGCGTACCGTGGCAACAGCCAGCTGGCCGCCGCCAAGATCGAGCACGAAGCGCGTGCCGAGAGGCACATCTATCAGCCCCTCCATGAGCGCACCGGTTAGCGAAATGTTGCGGATGACGACCTGATAGCAGTGATCGTCATGAATAGCTGTGGCACGACGATAAACGGACTGCCGTTCGTCGCGCTGCCGAGCTGGGCCGGCCGGTGCAATCACCCAGTCGCCGCCCTCAAGGTTCTTCAGGACGATGTCGTTCTCGACGGCCTTGCTGTAGATATAGCCCTGAATATGGCTGCA
>JANMJZ010000226.1:0-6895 GCA_031371635.1 Sphingomonadales bacterium
TCTGGTCCATCCCAAACATGTGTAAGGTTTTGTGTAAGTTTAAGCACGAAGCGCTGGGCAGTTGATATTGTCGATAGAGCAGAGGCGTGAGGCGCTCCGAGCGCGTGTGCTCGCTCGGAGCGTCCTTCCGTACGCAATCTCGATTTCCTAATTGGTTCGGAGGCACTAGAAATGCGCATGACCGCTTCGCCTAATTGCGGTCATTATGGGCCGGATGGGTCGCACCCAAATGGGGACGATCGTTCGGCCTGCTTGCTAACCTCCGCTTTCGAAACACAGCGTCCACCGGGCCACCCGAACGCGCCGGGTTCGTTGCCGCGCATCAATCGCTGGGCCTGACGGTCTTGCTGCTGGTGGCCGGGCGGATCGGATGGCTGATCTTCAGTCCGCCGCCCCCGCCGCACGCCACATTGGCTCCCATCGAACGCCGCGCATCGTGTGCGGTCCACATCGGTCTGTATCTCGCTCTGCTGGCATTGCCGGTCAGCGGCTAACTCATCAGCCAGGGAGCGCGCATCGATTTCTATGGCTGGGCGATCATTCCCCTCGGAGAAACCGCGCTATCGGCTGTCGCATTGGCAATCCACGGCTGGGTGATGCCGATCTTGTTTTATGTCATGCTTGCGCTGCACATCGGTGCGGTGCTGAAGCGCCATTTTGCAGAGCGTGATAAGCTGGCCGTGCGCCGTATGCTGCGCTGAGGCGAGCCAGCGGATCACCAGAAATTGCTGCCCGGTATTCCCTTGAACGGACCCGCGACATTCGGCGTGATCCAGCCGCCATAAAAGCCGCTAGGTTGCGGAACGACCTGAACGTCGTCGATCAAACACTGATCGAAGGGCGCGGCGTAGAACGCGATATGGTCGCGCAGCATGGCAAAGCCGCGCGTCGGGTCCGGATAGCTCCATCCGACATCGCGGAAAGCCGAACCGGCGATCGCGACGGTCCAGTATACGGCGTGACCCTTCCATTCGCAGAACGAGCTTCGGTCGGTCTCGGTCAGCAGCGACATCGCGATGTCGGCCTGCGGGATGTAATACGTCGGCGGGTGGCTGGTTTCGAGGGTACGGATGCTCGACGCGGTTTCGGCCAAGACAATGCCACCATGCACGATCCGAATGCGCCGCGATGTCGGCTCGGCAAGCGGCGGACGCGGGTAACCCCAGACACTTTCCTGGCCGGGCGAAACGGGGTCGGGGGTCACGGGGAACATCGTTTGTCCTTCACATCGGGGTGAGCAGTGCCGCTAAAAATGAGAGCAGCGGATCAATTTAATGCTTTCGCGACGAAATCGCCCCCCATCCGCAGGCCGACCGGATCGACGGTGTGCCCGACCCCGTTGCAAACATGCGCCGTGACAACGATTCCCAAATGCTCGAGTGCGCTTTGAGCCGCATGCAGTGCCGCCACGGGTACGATGGGGTCGGCCGAACCGTGCACCAGCAAGACCGGCGGCTTGGTGATCGGCAGATGGGACAGCTCGTGAGCCCCGGTCAGCATGCCCGAATAACCGACGATCGCCGCCACACGGTTGGTTCTGCGCAACCCGACATGCAACGCCATCATCGTGCCTTGGCTGAAACCGACAAGCGCGAGGTTCGCTTCCGTAAGGCCGTATTGAGCGAGTTTTCGGTCGATGAACGCATCTAAAGCAGGGGCCGCGCTTCCAGCACCTGCGGCCAACGCTTGGGGCGTGAATGCGGTCAGCGGCCACCATTGATAGCACGACAGGCCACCCAATCGCTGTGGCGCATTGGGGGCCAGAAAAAGCGCGTCGGGCAATTCACGCTGCCAATGCGGCGCGAGCGAAATCAGGTCGGCCCCATTGGAGCCATAGCCGTGGAGCAGCAGCACGATCTGTTTGGGACTGCCGCCGGACAATGGCTGCAGGCTCGACCCGTTCACAATCTTCGACACAATCAATTCGATTTGCTTGCTTCGGCCTAAGGCTGACGTCGCGGGTCGTCAGGCCGCCTGGGCTCGGTGCGGCAATGTCCAGTTCGGGCGCACGAAATGGCAGGTATAGCCATTGGGTATCCGCTCCAGATAATCCTGATGCTCGGGTTCGGCTTCCCAGAACGGTCCGACCGGCGCGACTTCGGTCACGACCTTGCCGGGCCAAAGGCCCGATGCCTCGACATCGGCGATCGTATCTTCGGCCACGGCTTTTTGTTCGTCGCTGGTGTAGTAGATCGCCGAGCGATAGCTGGCGCCCCGGTCATTGCCCTGGCGGTTTCTCGTCGTCGGGTCGTGGATCTGAAAAAAGAACTCGAGCAGCGCACGATAGCTCGTCACCGCAGGATCGAACACGATCTCGATCGCCTCGGCATGGTTGCCGTGGTTGCGATAAGTGGCGTTCGGCACTTCACCGCCCGAATAGCCGACACGCGTCGAAATCACCCCTGGCTGACGACGCACAAGGTCCTGAACGCCCCAAAAACAGCCACCGGCAAGAACAGCAATTTCCTGGGTCATGCGATTTCCTCCACCTGATCGAGATACGCGCCGTAGCCAGCCGCCTCCATATCGTCGCGATGCACGAACCGGAGCGAAGCCGAGTTGATGCAATAGCGCAGCCCGCCGCGGTCGCGGGGGCCGTCGTCGAACACATGGCCCAGATGGCTGTCGCCGTTGGCCGAACGCACTTCGGTCCGCACCATGCCGAGGGTTGCGTCGCGCAGTTCGCTGACATGGGCGGGTTCAATAGGCTTGGTGAAGCTCGGCCAGCCGCACCCGGATTCATATTTGTCCGACAAGGCAAACAGCGGCTCGCCTGAGACGATATCGACGTAAATCCCTGGCTCCTTGTTGTTCAGATATTTTCCTGTGCCGGGCCGTTCGGTCCCGCTTTGCTGCGTGACGCGGTATTCTTCGGGCGACAGGGCTGCGACGGCTTCGTCCGTCTTGCGATACTCGGGCATGCCAATCTCCAATCGACTGGCATATGGTGGCTCATGCCCACCGCTTCCAGATCATTCCTGGGACAGTTTCGGAAGATATGATTTGCGACCCGGGCCCGATTTGCGCAACAGCATTGGTCCGACCGATGGGGGTATTGTGCCAGGCACTGATAGAGCGACGCCGCAATCGACAGCGGCCCGCACCAAGCAAGCCAAATTGCTGAGGCCCGATACGCGCCAACGCGTCTGTGTGCTTGGAGCCACCGGCACCATCGGCCGCGCCACGGTCGCGGCGCTCGTGCGGCACGGTCACGACGTCGTCTGTTTTGTTAGGCCGAATACTGGTGTTATTCGCCTTTTCGAAGGCGCGACCGTCAAAGAGGTGGAGACCACCGACAAGGCGTCGCTCGATCGCGATGGTTTCGACGGCGAGGCGTTCGATGCGATCGTTTCGTGCATGGCATCACGCACCGGCGTTCCCAAGGACGCATGGGCGATCGACCATCGCGCGCACATGAACGTACTGGAAGCAGCGAAGCAATCCGGCGTCGCCCACTTCGTGCTCCTGTCCGCCATTTGCGTGCAGAAACCGCTGCTTGCGTTTCAGCACGCCAAGCTGGCGTTCGAGGCGGCGCTGATCGACTCCGGTCTTCGCTATTCAATCGTGAGGCCGACCGCATTCTTCAAATCGCTGTCGGGTCAGATCGAGCGCGTAAAAAAGGGCCGCCCTTTCCTGGTCTTCGGCGACGGGACCCTAACGTCGTGCAAGCCCATCAGCGACGGCGATCTTGCCGATTATATCGCGGGCTGCCTGATCGATGAAGGCCGGTGGAACCGGATTCTGCCGATCGGCGGTCCTGGCAAAGCGATTACCCCGCGCGAGCAGGGCGAGGTCCTGTTCGCGTTGCTGGGTCGGCCAGCCAAATTCCGGTCAGCCCCGGTCGCCCTGCTCGATGTGATTGCGGGCGCGCTTGGCGCAATCGGCCGCATCGTGCCCGGTCTTGCGGAAAAGGCAGAACTTGCCCGCATCGGCCGCTATTACGCGACCGAATCCATGCTCGTGTTTGATCCGCAAACCGGCCGGTACGATGCGACCGCCACACCCTCGACGGGGACCGAGACTCTGTTCAATTACTATCGCTCGGTATTGGGTGGGAATGCCGTACCCGAGCGTGGCGCCCATGCCGTCTTCTGAAGTGCCGCGACAACAAAGGAAAAGGATTCGGATGATCTTTGCGTGGATCGCGGGTTTGGTCATCGTCGGGATCGCTGCGCTCGCCTTGTGGCTCTACGCACCGGACAAGCCGCGCGCCGTTCTGGAAGCGGCGTACCCCGGTGACTATCGCACGGTCGCCGGGATACGCCTACGCCTCCGCGACACCGGACCGCGCAACGCACCGGCGGTGATCCTTCTTCATGGATTCGGGGCCAGTCTCGACACCTGGGAACCCTGGGCAGAGGCCTTGTCGGGAAAATATCGCGTAATCCGTTTCGACCTGCCGGGTTTCGGGCTGACGGGTGCCGACCCGACCGGCGACTATACCGACACGCGGACCATGATGATCATCACCCAGCTGATGGAACAGCTGCGTGTCGATAAGGCTGCCTTCATCGGTAACTCGCTCGGCGGTCGTATTGCCTGGAGCTTCGCGGCTTTACATCCTGACCGCGTCTCCCAACTGGTGCTGATCTCCCCGGACGGGTTCGCCAGCCCGGGTTTTGAATATGACAAGCCACCCAAGTTACCGCTGATGATGCAGGCGCTTCCCTATGTCGCGCCGCGTAACATGCTGAGGACAAGTCTGGCTGCCAGCTACGCCCGCCCAGAGTCCTTGAGCGAAACGACGCTGACCCGCTATCGCGACATGCTGCTCGCGCCCGGTGTGCGCGCTGCCATGCTGGCGCGCATGGGCCAGGTCGTCCTGCGCGACCCCGTGCCGACGCTCGCCCGGATAAAGTCACCGACACTGCTGCTCTGGGGTGAAAACGATGCGATGATTCCGATCAGCAACGCGGCCGACTACCTCCGCGCCATGCCGACCGCAAAGCTCGTGCGCTTGCCGAATCTCGGCCACCTGCCGTTCGAGGAAGACCCTGAGCGTTCGCTTCCCGTCGTTGCGCAATTCCTGTCTGCGGAAACGCGCTGACCAATTAATCGGTTTTGCCGATACCGACCATTTCCGTGCTCAGATCCCAGAGGCGGCTAGCCCGTGCAGTGTCGTTCGCCTTGGCGGACAAGGCCTGCGCAAAGGCAGTTGCGCCTTCGCGCTGACGATTTCCCCAGCTCCAGTGCACGCCCGATTGCGCGAACGCGGGGTCGGCCACCACCTGTGCGACACGCTCGCCTGCCAGCGTCTGCGACACATAGCCCTTCGTGATATTCTTCTGAAACCAGGGGAAGATTTGCTGGAACAGTTTCGGCGCGTCGCGGAACAACGCGGTTTCGGCGACACAGCCGGGGTACAATGAGTTGAACACCACATCCGTGGTCGCATGGTACCGGCGATGGAACTCACGGTTCATGATCATGTTGCAAAGCTTGCTGTCCTTGTAGGCCTTCCCTGCCTTGAATGCCTTGCCGTCGATCATCGACACGGGTTCGCGAAACCCCGCTTCCAACCCCTGCAAATCGCCAAGGTTGGCGGGCGCAGGAATAGGCACCTTGCCGCCGAACTCTTCCGAATTGGCAGTGACGGTTCCAAGGGTGATCAGCCTTGGTGCCCGACCGTCGAGCGGAGAAAGGCTGGGCAGCAACATATGGCTCAGTAGAAAATGGCCGAGATGATTGGTCGCCACGCTGATCTCATAGCCCTCCGGCGAGCGAGCCGGGTGTTTCAACAGCGGCAGATACACTGCCGCGTTGCAGACCAGCGCATGGAGCGGCAATCCGCTCGCGTTGAAGCGGGCCGCGAAATCACGAACGCTCGCTTGCGAACCGAGATCGATCAGTTCGATCGACACGCTGTCAGCAGAAATTGAAAGCGCCGCAGCAGCCGCCTTTGCCTTGTCCATGTCACGGCAGGCCATGACGACGTGCCAACCGCGATCGACCAGTGCCTTGGTCGCGTGAAGGCCGACACCCGATGATGCGCCCGTGATGATCGCGCTTGGCCGCCCGTTCTGCTGCAACTGATACACCTCTGGCTTAATGGCAAAGCAAACTAAGCTCCTGCCACATCTTCTGTGATCGCTGTTAAAAAACTGGGTTCTATGACTGTGCTTATGGATATGGGCACGCGCGGGCCTATATCCCGATCAAATCGAGAATCTGCCAGCGTGCTGATAAGTTGGCACGCTAGGGAGGGTGCAAGGGGCGAAGAAAAGTGAAAATCGTCGGCTGCGTTATGATGGCCCTTGGATTGATCGGTATACTCCGCAATTTGAAAGGCGCGGGTAGCAATGGAGACCCAAATCCACTGGGCGCGAGCAGACGAGTAGGCGGCTACGCCGTGGTTGTGATAATAGGCGGAGCGCTGGTTGGGCTATCGCTGTAGGGGGGTGTGAAGGGGATAAACGGGATAAGCTTTCTGTTTGCACCACTGGCAACTGCCCGGTTCTCGATCATAGCGCTCGCCATTTCCGCGATCCGAACCATGGGTTAGCTCTTGTTATTGATCGGGTATCGACAAGCCTGTCCGAATCTGCTGTCTTGTTTCAGCGAGCATCGAAGCGTTGCCGCGGACGGGGATCAACATGGGTCAGACGGCCAGAGCGTTTGCGATACCAGTAATCGATCGTCATAGCCTCAATCGGCTCGAGAGCTATTTTATCGCGCCTGACATATACCTGCGCGACGACGTTTCAGCCCGACAGGCCCAGCTGGCTCGCCTTGTGTCGAGCAACATTATCCCCCGACTGCTGCGCCTGCACACGGAAGTCGTACCTGACGCGCCCCCGGTTGAGGTTTTGATCGAGTCTTTGGCACCCAACATTGCCGACATCAGTGGCCTCGCTGATATCGTGCTTGGCAACAATCTCGAAGTGGCGGCTGCCTA
>JANMJZ010000260.1:0-2888 GCA_031371635.1 Sphingomonadales bacterium
CATTGCAAAGAGCGAAGCGAATTCAGCGCGTTTCAATCCTTCGATGCGGTACGTCATCTTTGATCCCCTTTTATGTAAGGTCCTCGACGTACCACCAGACTCAACTGCAGCGCGTCCCAAATCTTGCTGTCAAAATTCGATGTTGCTGCAGGACGGGGAAATGACAGTTCTCATCCTGGCAGCAGATGGTAGTGCCCGGCACGCCTATGTCGTCTTGGCGCCGACACGCAACAAGCGGCTGCTTTCGCGCAGTCACTTATGATGCCTGTATGTCTGGTTTGTCGTCGCAACCCGCCCCTTTCCTACACCCTTTGTTCCTGCCATGTTCGCGGTCGCGATCCGGATGCCCCGCTCTTTCAAACTGTCGACCCGTCCCCCAACCAACGCGATTTCCGCGCCGCGTCCATAGTGAGAACTTCGAGAACTTCGTCTCGTGTAGGAGACTAGAGTCAACTTTGTAAACTTCGCCGCCCCAAACCCCACCTTTGCTATTCCTGCCCCGATCCCCTATATGGGAATTGCTGAACGTCGCCTGCGACGGATACGGGTGCGCTTTGTGCCCCTTTGTCCCACACTTGCTTCACGACGCCGGGATGGATCGCTCTTGATCCATGCCCGTCTAATATGGGCGAAGGAAAGCCATTATGATTACCGGAACAGTAAAATTCTTCAATGCCGACAAGGGCTATGGCTTCATCGCGCCTGAAGGCGGCGGTGGCGATGCCTTCGTGCACATTTCGGCTGTGGAGCGCGCAGGCCTCCGCACGCTCGATAAGGACCAGCGCGTCACGTACGAACTGGAAACCGACAAGCGTGGCAAGACTTCGGCTGTCAACATCCAGGCTGCCTAAACCAATATCGCCGGGCGGGTCCGCTCGCCCGGCATCTTCCTATGACATGAAAGCCCGCACTCTATGTCGACTCTTGAATTCTACCGCGGACAAATGATCAAGGCGCAGGCTGAAGCCGATGCTGCCGTTCTCGATAATGTACGTGACCGTTGTTTGCGTGCCAAAGCGGCCTGGGCCGACATGGCCGACCGGATCGAACGGACTGATGCGATGCGCGCTGGCCGCGCTGCGACGGCCGTTCCCGCCTGACCCCTGACGAGCAAAAGGCCGCCCGATTGCGCGGACGGCCTCTGAAGCAACAATGATCTGAAATTAACGGCCGCCGATGATGCTGCTGTCATTGTTCATGCCAGGCTCGATTTCGTCCTCGTCCTCGTCGAGGTCCATCAGATCAGACCCTGCGCCCGACCCCATGGCGTCACTTGCCAGGCCATCGTCCTGATTCTGCTGCATCTGCTGGTTCTGGCCTGCGTCGCCCGCTGCACTTCCGGTCGCTGCGTCATCGCCATCAAAGTTTTCGCCGGGAATGCCCGACAAGCCATAGGCACGACCGCGTTCGCTCGACTGGTCGTTCTGCGTCTGCTGCTCTGAAGACCGGTCATTGTTCGACGTATCTGTCACGATAATTTCTCCTACTGTCGTTGCCCGCCGAACAGAAGAACCCGGACCGTATCCGCCGGTTCCGCCGCGTTCAGACGACCGCTGCTGATTCTTCGGCGACCCGATTGTGGACGACCGACCAGCCGAGTTCGGGATAGGATATCCGGGCGTCGCTGGGCGCGCGCGCCGCGGGAACGACTGCCAGATGGCGGGACACTTTCGAACGATGGTGCATCCGCGCCGTGTTCTCCTGGCCGACATAACAGCCCTTGGTGAAGCTGACGCCGTTCCGTTCGCGGGCATTGCATTCGAGCCACAGCGTCGTGCCATCGCCCAGCTCCTCTCGCCCCTCGACCACGCCGAGCGCCAGCCGGTGCGCATGCCAGCCTTCAGCGGGTTCGGTCGCAGGACCGATCCACCGCTGGCCAAGCGCTGCCAGTCTCGGGTCGGGCGTGCCCATCTCGCCACCGGGCGACCAGTGCACGGCAAGCGCAGTCCGCTCGATCGTGATGGCTCGGCGAAGACGATAGATCGACAATCGCCGGATCAGCGCGTCGGCCTGCGCGGCTTCGACATCGATCAGCACGTCATCACCATCCGCCCAGACGAGGAAATCAAACAAGGCCTTGCCCTGCGGCGTCAGCAGCCCCGCCCAGACCGGCAGCGCGCCAGCGACGTCGTTGGTGACAAGGCCTTGCAGGAAGCCACGCACATCCTCGCCCGACAGACGGATCACGGCGCGGTCGATGAGGGTAGTTTTAGCCATGGTCGTCAGTTAGGAGCTTTGCCATGAAAGACCAAGCCGACAGCATCACGATCCGCCGCCCCGATGACTGGCATGTCCACCTGCGCGATGGTGACATGCTGAAAGCCGTTGCGCCCTATACCGCGCGGCAGTTTGCGCGCGCGATCGTCATGCCCAACCTGTCGCCCCCGGTCACGTCGGTCGATGCAGCGTCGGCTTATCGCGAACGGATCATCGCCGCCGCGCCGGGCCTGATGCCGCTGATGGTGGCCTATCTCACTGATCATGCTGACCCGGCGGTGCTGACGCGCGGCCACAGCGAAAGCGTCTTTACGGCGGCCAAGCTTTATCCCGCGCACGCAACGACAGGGTCGGCGCACGGTGTCAGCGACGTGGCGACGCTCTACCCGGCACTCGATGCCATGCAGCGGATCGGCATGCCGTTGCTCGTCCACGGCGAAGTGACCGATCATGATGTCGATATCTTCGACCGCGAAGCCGTGTTCATCGAGCGCACCCTGACCCGACTGATCAAAGATTTCCCGGCGCTGAAGATCGTGTTCGAGCATATCACGACGGCAGATGCGGTCGATTTCGTGAACGCCAGCGGACCGAATGTCGCCGCGACGATCACGCCGCAGCATCTGAGGCTGAACCGCAATGCCATGTTTGCAGGCGGCATTCGCCCGCAT
>JANMJZ010000274.1:0-13188 GCA_031371635.1 Sphingomonadales bacterium
GCGCGAAGCGCGGCGGGGTGAGGGGGCGGCAGGCGCAACTACCCGATCGACGGCCATCTCTCCCTCCCGCGCTGCGCGCGGGGATCCCTCTCCCACAAGGTGAGAGGTGCTAGCGATCACCGAGGACGCGATCTTCGGCTATCGTTACGCTGTGCTGCACGTTCCGGTCCACCGCGAAACCTAGGCGCTGGACCTGAAGCGCGAACTTCCGCGCATCGCCTTCTCCCCGATTTCGAACAATGGGTAGCGTCGGGAGAGGCGATGCGGAGGCCCTTGACAACCTGTCATGTTCCTTCTATGTTCTGGGCGCTTAAGATGCGCGGACCAAAATCATTCCTTCAGCGGCATCGAATCAGCGGCATCGAAAACGTGTTTCAAGTGTGAACTTTGTGACCTTTGCGGTCCGGAAATTGCGGAAGTGTGTCCAACGTCGTTCTTGACAGCGGCCCCGCCCGTCCGTATCGGCACCGTCCTTCCCGGCGGGCTCGCTCCTCGGGACAATTGTTTTTGACTGTGAAAGACTAGAGCCATGTTCGCCATCGTGCGCACGGGCGGCAAGCAGTATCGCGTTGCCGCAGGAGACAAGATCGTCGTCGACCGCATGGACGGCGAGGCTGGCGCGCGCGTGACGCTGGGCGATGTCCTGTTCACCTCGACCGGCGAAACCGGGCTGACCGTGGCGGCAGAGATCATTGCCCAGGCGAAAGCCGACAAGGTCATCGTCTTCAAGAAAAAGCGTCGCCACAACTACCGTCGCCGCAACGGCCACCGCCAGCAGCACACGATCCTCCAGATCGTGAGCGTCGGCGCTGCCGAAGAGAAGAAGGCGGCCCCCAAGAAGGCGAAGGCGCCCAAGGCTGACGAAGCCGCGGCAGCCCCCGCCGTCGAAGCAACCAGCGCGGAGTAATCTGAAATGGCACATAAGAAAGCTGGCGGTTCGTCGCGCAACGGTCGTGATTCGGCCGGTCGTCGTCTCGGCGTCAAGAAATTCGGTGGCGAACATGCGCTCGCCGGCAACATCCTCGTACGCCAGCGCGGGACCCGCGTGTGGCCGGGCCGCAACGTCGGTCTCGGCAAGGACCACACGCTGTTCGCGCTCGTCGAAGGCCGCGTCGCCTTCCACGAAGGCAAGCTCGGCCGAAAGTACGTATCGGTCGACAGCATTATGGCAGCGGCGGCAGAATAACCGGCGGTCCGAGTTACGGGTCGCCTGATGGGTGACCCGAAGGACTGGCAAGCCGGTCCGTGAGGGAGAAAAGGTTACCCTTCCCCTCGTAAAGACTAACTCCCTCGAAGCGTCAGCGCGGTGTCACAAAGCACCGCTACTGGCCCGGCCAAGGAGAGTAGTTAGTGTTCATCAGAACCGGAAATCTGTTGTTGCGGCCCGGCTGGGTCGACGACGCCCCCGCCCTGACCGAGGCGTTCGCCCGCGAAGACGTGGTGATGACGCTGGCATCGGCGCCCTGGCCCTATCGCCTTGACGACGCGGTCGACTATCTGTCGCGTGACCGTTCCGCGCATGAGGCCGACCTGCTGATCTTCCTGCGCACGCCCGGCGTGCCGCGCCTCATCGGCGGCGTCGGCATTGCCGACCGCGACGGCGAATCGGAACTCGGCTACTGGATCGTGCCGTCGCACTGGGGCCGCGGCTATGCGACCGAGGCCGCCCGCGCGGTCGTCGCCGCCGCGCGCCACTCGCTGCCGATCGACCGGCTGGTGTCGGGGCACTTCACCGACAACCCCGCCTCGGGGGCCGTGCTGCAAAAGCTCGGCTTCGTCGCGACCGGAGAGGAACTGCGCGACTGCCGCGCCGCCGGCCTCGCAAAGACGAGCCGCACCTATGCACTAGAGCTCAGCCCTCTGCCCGTATTGGCGCTGGCCGCCTGAATGCCGTCCGCCCGCCAGCGAGCTCGGCGAACGGCAGATAGCCGCAGCGCGCGGCTACTTTGGCCGAGGCGATGTTGTCGTGGTCGATCATGCAGCGCGTCTCGGCAATGGCTGCCGAGTCGGCCCAGCCGGTGACAGCGGCAATGGCTTCGCTGGCGATCCCCCTGCCCCATCTTGCCGCGGCAAAGGCCCAGCCCGCTTCGGGATAACCCTCCAGCTCATCGATACCGCGCTTGAAGTCCGACAGCCCGGCGACACCCAGGAACGTGCCGTCCGCCCGGTCGATCACCGCCCAGTTGCCATAGCCGACCAGCCCCCACATCGCGGCTGCCTGCCCGAACTTGGGCCAGGCGACATCGCGCAGACGCGGCTCGCCGCCGATAAAGGCCGTAACGCGCGGGTCCTGCCACATCGCGGCATAGGCCTCCCAGTCGGCCATGCTCAGGCCGCGCAGGGTCAGGCGTTCAGTGGTCAGCGTCGGGGCGTCCATGCCCCCCGGCTTAGGCGGCGAGGGCCGAGGCTTGCAAGTTGGCGGCCGCGAAGTCGCTGTCGTACTTGCCGATCAGTGCCCGGTCGTCATGGTTCCACGGGTGGAAGCCGGGCATGAAGAACGCCAGCCACGGCAGAGTCAGCCGTCGTACCGGGCCGGGATTGCCCATCAGGTACCAAGCCAGCCGTGCCTTCGCCTTCCAGCCGGTGATGCCGTCCTGCGCGAGCAGGTCGAGCGTCCCTTCCCAGCGCTTGGTCCAGAAGTTCTTGGTCACGATCAGCATCATGATCGTCTTGACCTTCCACCGTTTCCACCGGCTCCAATCGCGAGTCGCGTGCAGCCAGGTGTCATAGGCGACGCCCTTGTGTTCGATCTCCTCGATAGCGTGCCACTTCCACATATTGGCAAGTTCGGGATCGGCGCCGGCAAACGCCTTGGGATCGCGCAGCATCTGGTGCGCCATCATCGCGGTATAATGCTCGAGCGCCATGGTGACGGCGAGGTTCAGGATCTGCGGCCGGTTCTTCGTCAGCTCCAGGCTGTCGGCGACGACCTTTTCGAGATGCTCGATCCGGTAGCCCGCATCGGTGACTCGCTTGTTGAACGAGACATGCTCGCGGCTGTGCATCACTTCCTGCGTGACGAAGCTGCGTATCTCGGCCGCAAGCTTGGGATTGGCGCCTTCGCGGAAGGCCTTGACCGATTCGACGAAGAACGCCTCGCCGCGCGGAAAGGTGATCGACAGGGCATTGTGGTACGCCGATCCGATGGGATCGCCGCCCAGCCACCAGCGCTTTTGCGCGAGAGCGCGGCCGAATCGACGGTCGCGCGGCGTGATGGTCAGGTCCACAGGTGTCTTGTCGCGTCGTGCCATGCTAGGGGCTCCCTCTTGTACCTTTGAACTAGAGCTTACTTACACTGATGTCAATAGAACGTAAACGCCTAACGCCCGACGAAAGCCGCACCGCGGCCCTCGACGCTGCACGCGATATCCTGATCTCCGAGGGGCCTCAGGCCGTTACGCTCAAGGCCGTGGCGACGAAGGTCGGCCGCACCCATGCAAACGTGCTTCACCATTTTGGCTCGGCGCTTGGCCTGCAAAAGGCGCTCGCCGCGATGCTAGCCGAATCGGTATGCGAGAGCATTGCAGAAACGGTGGTAAGCGCGCGACGGGGGGACGCCGATCCGCGCCTGATCGTAGACATGACCTTCGATGCTTTTGACCAGCAGGGCGCAGGCGCACTGGCGACGTGGATGATCATGTCTGGTAACCGTGACGCGCTCGACCCAATCCTTTCGGCCATTCACAACCTTGTCGACGACCTTGCCGATGACGGCCACGACGACGTATTGCTTCATCAGGACACGCTCACGCTTGTCCTCATGGCTCTCGGCGACGCGCTCCTTGGCAAGCCGATGGCGGACGCCCTTGGGCTTCCCCGCGAAGCGGCGCGTGACATCGCGTACAAGCAACTCATGGCCTCTCCCGGCGTTATGGCGCGGATGGCGCAGGCCTGACATGCATTTCCTCGATCAAGCGAAGATCTATCTGTCCTCGGGCACCGGCGGCCCCGGCGCGGTTGCGTTCCGGCGCGAGAAGTTCATCGAATATGGCGGCCCCGACGGCGGCAACGGCGGCAAGGGCGGCGACATCATCATCGAGGCAGTGCCCGGCCTGAACACCCTTATCGACTTTCGCTACACCCAGCATTTCCGCGCGCCGCGCGGAAAGGGCGGCGCAGGCAGCAACATGACAGGTGCAGGTGGCAAGGACTTGGTTATCCGGGTCCCTGTCGGAACCCAGGTGCTCAGCGAGGACAAAGAGCATGTACTCGCTGACTTCACCAAAGCGGGCGAGCGCCGCGTGTTCCTTCGCGGCGGTGACGGCTGGAGGGGAAATGCCAGCTACAAGACATCGACCAACCGTGCACCACGCCAGCACGGCACGGGCTGGCCCGGCGAAGAAGCATGGGTCTGGCTACGTCTGAAGCTGCTCGCCGATGTCGGTCTGCTGGGTCTGCCCAATGCAGGCAAGTCTACCTTCATCAATGCGGTTACGAATGCCCAGGCCAAGGTCGGTGCCTATCCCTTTACGACGGTTCGCCCTCAGCTTGGTGTTGCTACACACAACCACCGGGAAATCGTCATCGCCGACATTCCGGGCCTGATTGCGGGCGCGGCGGACGGGGCCGGGATCGGAGACAGATTCCTTGGTCATATCGAGCGGTGCCGGGTCTTGCTCCACTTGATCGACGCCACAGGAGAGAACCCGGTGAAGGCCTGGCGCACGGTGCGCAAGGAACTGGAAATCTACGGCGCGGGGCTGACGGACAAGCCGGAAGTGATCGGTCTCAACAAGGTCGATGCCCTCGATCCGGCCGAGATCAAGGCGATAACCGCCAAGCTGAAGCGCGCGACCAAATGTGAGATAATGCCCATGTCAGGCGCCGCCGGTACGGGCATCGATGCCGTGCTGGACAGGCTAAGCGACGCCATCCCGGTGCCGGAGGAAGTTGCACGCGCAGCCGGCAAGGTTGAGGGCGAATGGTCGCCGGTGTAGGGCGTCGTCAATAATAATCGCCGGAGGATTTGCCATGAACAAGCTTACCATCACGCTGTGCGCCTTTGCCCTGAGCTCCCCACTTGCCCTCGTGGCGGCACCAAAACCCGACCCTGTCGTCGCGGCCCTCGCCAGCCCGATCCGCCCAGACGCCGACAAAGCTCGCGACGCGGCGCGCAAACCTGCGGAACTCATGGCATTTGCGGGCATCAAGCCCGGGCAGAAGGTCGTGGATTTCGTCATGGGCGGCGGCTACCTAACCCGGGTAATTGCCGGAACCGTCGGCCAAAATGGTGTCGTCTATGCTTTCCAGCCCGCGGAGTTCGTGGGCTTCCGCGCCCAATATGGGATCGACCAGGACGCAGTCGCCAAGTCGATGCCCAATGTGAAACCGCTACGCTCCGCGTTCGCCGCGCCCGCCATACCCGAGCCTGTCGACGTCATCGTCACGGTGCAGAATTACCATGACCTGTTTCTGGCGTCCTTCCCTGCCGACACGGGTGAAAAGGCGACCGCCGCGCTTTTCAAGGCGCTCAAGCCTGGCGGCACGCTTGTCGTGGTCGATCACGTCGGGTCCGCAGGGTCGGGACGTGAGGCGCCCGACAAGCTTCACCGCATCGATCCTGCCTTTGCCCGTGCAGAGATCGAAAAGGCCGGATTCAAGTTCGATGGCGAACTGAACACTTGGCGGCAAAGCGGCGACCCGCATACCGACAGCGTGTTTTCTCCGACAATCCGCGGCAAGACTGACCAATTCGCCTATCGCTTTCGAAAGCCGCGCTAACCCTAAGCGAGGGCGAGCGTCGCCAGATCCTCGATCGCGGCAGTAACGTGATCGAGCTGGCAATAGTGCACCATATGCGCGCCGTCGGCGAGTTCGAGCGGGGTTGCGTGAAGTATGTCATCGGCAAGACGCGATGACTGGGCTTCCTGATCGACAAGCTTGTCGCGGCGCCTCCAGATGATCGACATGGGGAGTCGCAGACGATCATAGCGTGAAGCGATTCGCGCCGCCGCCACGGGCATCTGCGCGCTGTCTGCTGCCGTTGCTTGCAATTGCGACGGCCTTAACATCAACGCGACCGGCATTTCTTCATCGAACCGGTCCGGCACTGCATCCGGCGAGAAGATCATTCTGAGTCCAAGCGGGCCGGTGAGGCGCGTCTGCAAGGGCAGGATCGTTTGGGTTTAGGCATCGCCCAGCAACGGCGTCGCCGCCAGGCCCGTCATCATGGCGGCGAGCCGCGGCGAGCCGAAGTAATAGCCTGAGAGCAAAGCGATGGCTGCGACCTTGTCCGGGTGGTCGAGCGCCCAGGCCAGTGCTGGGAGCGTTCACCAGCTATGCCCGACGACCAATGGTCGAGCGAATCCCAGCAGGCCGCAGGCAGAGACGAACAGCGCAGCCTGCTGCTCCGGCGAGAACGATCTTCCGCGCGGGCGTGTGGAATAGCCTTAGCCGGGCCGGTCGAAGGCGATGACACGACACCGCATCGCAAGTGCCTCCATCAGGCCGCTGACGATGAAATCCTGCACCAGCGCGCCGTCGCCATGGATTAGAACAATCGGATTCCCGCTCCCCTTTTTCACATAGACCGCTCCCCGTTTTCCCATAGAGCAGCCGAACACCGTCGACCTCGACAAACTTGCTGATCGGAGGATATCGGGTCTCGACGGTCGCGGAAGACCAGCGATTGAACGCAAAGGCAGCAGCCAGCATGGCGCCACTCGCCGCTACACAGCCGAGCGCCGCGCCGGAAACCGGTGCGCCCTGTCCTCATCCTGATCCTGATGGGCCATGAGAATAATCCCGCGGTGAATAGAGGCGCGGGGAACGCGCGCGCAAAGCAGCGGTTGCGCCCTGTTCGCAGATCGATCGGGACGTTAGGAAGAACGACGAACGCCACACAAGGGATGACGTATGGCCAAAGACGACCGCTTCGAGCGTCATCGCCAGCCGTGGACAAGCGATGAGATTCAGAAGCTTCACACACTTGCAAAGAAGGGCATGGCGCTGAAGGCGATTGCCAAGGCCCTCATGCGCAGCGAGGAATCGGTACGCGACCGCGCGAAGTCGGACGGGCTGGGGATTGCGAAGCTGAGATGAGCAGCTTCGATACGCGACTGGCTGTCTATGGCACGCTGGCGCCTGGCAAGCCGCACCATCATGAACTCGATGCCTTGCGTAGCCAATGGGAAGACGGTGCGGTTCGGGGACGCCTGATACGGGGAGGATGGGCGGCGGAGGACGGCTATCCGGCGCCAGTCCTTGGCTCCGATGGGCAAGAAGTTGCCGTCCGTGTCTTCACATCGCCGGATCTGTCCACTTACTGGGCAAGGCTGGATGCGTTCGAAGGTGGCGGATATCAGCGCGTGTCGGCCAGTATTGTGATCGGCGACCGTGCAGCCGAGGCGTGGATCTATGCGGCTGCTGATTAGGGTTACGATGGGATATCGTCGATCAATCATCGTCTTGCTGGCCGCCGGTGCTGGCGGCACCTCGATTGCCGGCGCTTCGGGATTTGTGGACGCGGTGCCGGAAGTCCGGGCGCAGCCCATTGCAGAGAGCATGCGGACAACCGACGATGACTATCCGCCCGAAAGCCGCCGCGCCGACCAACAGGGCGTGGTCCAGCTGTTGATTTCGATCAGCCCGGCAGGCCGTGTAACAGCCTGCTCTATTTACCGATCCTCGAGGTTCCCGGCGCTCGACAAACGCGGTTGCGTGCTTGCCACCGAACGCTTTCGTTTCCTGCCGGCGCGACGCGACGGGATAGCGGTCGAGGACAAGGCGATCCTGCCGGTCGACTGGCGCATCGCGGACTAGCGGCGGCAGCGGCAGCGGTTGCCCGGCATGATCTGCCCGGCTAACCGCCAGTCATGGCTTCCAGCCCGCCCCATCGCCTGATCGTCAAAATCGGCTCCTCTCTGCTTGTCGATGCGAGCGGGGCGGTGCGGCGTGACTGGCTCGCCGGGCTGGTCACCGACATTGCCGCACGGATCGGCGGGGGCCAGCAGGTCGCCATCGTATCGTCGGGCGCGATAGCGCTTGGCGCGCGGCGGCTGGGACTGGCGAAGGGCGGGCGCGGGACGCTCGAGGATGCGCAGGCCGCCGCCGCCGTCGGGCAGATCGCCCTCGCGGGTTGCTGGGCAGAGTTGCTGGGCAACCACGGGCTTACGGCGGCGCAAATCCTGGTCACGCTCAACGATCTGGAAGATCGGCGGCGCTATTTGAATGCGAGCGCCACGCTCGACCGACTGATGTCGCTCGGCGTCGTTCCCGTCATCAACGAGAACGACAGCGTCGCAACCGAGGAAATCCGTTTCGGCGACAACGACCGGCTTGCCGCACGGATCGCGCAGGTCGCAGGCGCAGGACAAGTGGTGCTGCTGTCCGATGTGGATGGTCTGTACACCGCAGACCCCTCGCGCGATGCCAGCGCTACCCGGATCGCGCGCGTCGAGCAGATCGACGCCAGAATCGAAGGATTCGCAACCTCCGGATCCCAGTCTGGCATGGGTTCAGGCGGGATGGCGTCGAAGATTGCGGCCGCCAGGATCGCCACGTCGAGCGGCGTCGACCTTGTCATCGTGTCGGGCCATGAGCTGCACCCGCTGACGCGTGTCGCCGACGGGGCGGGAACGTTGTTCGTTGCCGACAAGCGCGCGCGGTCGCGCAAGGCCTGGCTTGCCGGGCGACTAACGGTGAAGGGCGAGATCGAGGTCGATGGCGGCGCGGCCAGTGCGCTTGCCAGGGGCGCGAGCCTCCTGCCCGCCGGAGCGCGGCAGGTGACCGGCAAGTTTGCGCGCGGCGATGTCGTGGACATCATCGGGCCGCTCGGCACCGCGATCGCACGCGGGCTGTCCGAATATGATTCGGACGAAGCCATGAAGGTCGCAGGGCTAAAGTCGGCGGACATCGAGGGCGTGCTGGGCCACAGCCCGCGCGCTGCCCTTGTCCACCGCGACCATATGGTGCTGCTGTGAAGCTGGCGATTACGGGAACGACGGGATTTCTCGGCGGCCATATCCTGCGCCGAACGATTGAGGCCGGACACAGTGTGCGCGCGCTCGTGCGCAAGCCGCAATCGCCAAACCCCGGGGTTGAATGGATCACGGGGTCGCTCGACGACGAACAGGCGCTGTTAAAGCTTTGTGAGGGCGCCGACGCGGTCATCCATGTCGCCGGCGTCGTCAACGGCGATGCCTCCACGTTCGACCGTGGCAATCGCCTTGGCACGATGGCAATGCTGCATGCTGCCGAATCGAGCGGGGTGCACCGGTTCGTCCATGTCTCTTCACTGGCGGCGCGCGAGCCGCAGCTTTCAGTCTATGGCGCATCGAAGCGCGCTGCAGAGGATGCCGTCGTAACCTCGGCGCTCGACTGGCGCATTGTCCGTCCGCCGGCGATCTATGGCCCGGGCGATACCGACAATCTGGAGTTGTTCCGTTTTGCCCGCAGAGGAGTGGTGCCCTTGCCGCCCGGGGGGCGCATGTCAGTGATCCACGCCGACGACATGGCGCGTTTGGTAGTCTCTCTGGCCGAAAGCGGCGCAACACATGCGTTTTACGAAGCCGACGATGGTCGGCGCGACGGCTGGACCCATCAGGAATTTGCGCGGGCCATAGGTTGGGCGATTGGGCGAAAGATCACGACCGTGGCGCTTCCCGCCGCGCTCGTCCGGACGGGAGCGCGTATCGACAGGGCACTGCGCGGTCCGGCAGCCAAGCTCACAGCCGATCGCGCCGCCTATTTCTGCCATCCGGACTGGTTGATCGACGCGGAAAGGCGCCCGCCCCCGGAACTCTGGCGTCCGCAGATCGAGACGCCTGCGGGGCTGGCCGCGACTGCAGCTTGGTATCGCGCGGAAGGCTGGCTGGCACCGGGAGTATGATCGCCGGGGAATTAAGGGCCTTCCCTGCTTTCCGGGCGCCAGGCCCTGCCCGACTCCCGCCGCAATCGCTTGGCAGTTGTCCCTGTCTGTCGTTAAGGACGAAGAATGACCGACCGCACCCAGATTTACGACACCGTCGCCGCGCAGATCGAGCCCTTCAACAAAAAGGGCGTTTCGCTGACAGAAGCCACCACGTTCCAGAACGATCTCGAATGGGATTCGCTGACCGTGATGGATTTCGTCGCCGCGATCGAGGATGAGTTCGACATCATGATCACGATGAACATGCAGGCAGAAATCGAGACCGTCGGCCAGCTGGTCGACGCCGTGATGAAGCTCAAGTCATGAGCGAGGCCGATCCAGCGCGGGGCAGCTTTGCCAAGCCCGACCTGTTCTCGAAGTTCGACCCGCTGATCCAGCAGCGCGAGACGTTGCTCGCCACTGGCCAGCGTGACCCGTTCTCGCTCGTCATGGAAAAGGTGCTGTCGCCGACCCGCGCCATCTGCAACGGGCGCGAGACGATCCTGCTCGGTACTTACAATTATATGGGCATGACGTTCGACCCGGACGTGATCGAGGCGGGCAAGCGCGCGCTCGACGAGTTCGGCAGCGGGACCACGGGCAGCCGGGTGCTCAACGGTACCTACAGCCCGCACCGCGACTGCGAAGAGGCGTTGAAGGAATTCTATGGAATGGACCACGCGATGGTCTTTTCCACCGGATACCAGGCCAATCTGGGCATCATCTCCACGATCGCGGGCAAGGACGACTACGTCGTCCTCGACGCCGACAGCCATGCGTCGATCTATGACGGCTGTTCGCTGGGCAACGCCAATATCGTGCGGTTCCGCCATAACGATGTCGCCGACCTCGACCGGCGCCTGGGCCGCATTCCGCCGGAGGCGGGCAAGCTCGTGATCCTCGAGGGCGTCTATTCGATGCTGGGCGATGTCGCGCCGCTGACCGAAATGATTGCGGTCGCCAAGAAATACGATGCGATGATCCTCGTCGACGAGGCGCACTCGATGGGGTTCTTCGGACCGAACGGCCGCGGCGTGGCGGAAGCCGAGGGCTGCCTCGACGATGTCGATTTCGTCATCGGTACCTTCTCGAAGTCGGTCGGGACGGTCGGCGGGTTCTGTACGTCGAACCACCCGAAGTTCGAGATCATGCGGCTTGTTTGCCGCCCTTATGTCTTCACCGCCTCGCTGCCGCCGAGCGTCGTTGCGACCGCCGCTACGTCGATCCGCAAGTTGATGCACAGCGGCAACAAGCGCGCGCAATTGTGGGAGAATTCGAAGACGCTCCACAAGGGACTGCGCGATCTGGGCTTCGAACTCGGCACGCCCGAGGCGCAAAGCGCGATCATTGCCGTCATCATGCCCGACCTCGAAAAGGGTGCGGCGATGTGGCAGGCGCTGCTCGAACACGGCGTGTACGTGAACCTCGCCCGCCCGCCCGCTACACCAGCCAATATGACGCTGCTGCGCTGTTCGCTGTGCGCCGAACATTCTGCAGACGAGGTGCAGACCATTCTCGAGCGCTTTGCCGCGGCCGGGCGCGCGACGGGCGTGATTGGCTGACGCTTTCCCCGCAGGCCGGGCTTCGCTAGAAACGGGGCCCATGCAGGGAGACGCGACGGAAACCGCGCGCTGGCGCAAATGGCTTTGGCTGGTCCTAGCGGCTGGCGGCACGGCCGTGCTGATCTTTGCGCTGGTGTTTTGGCTGGCGCGTGCCAACCGGGCCCGCGACGTTGCGCTGGAGGCGCAATCGAATAGCTCTGAGCGCATCATCCTGGCGGCCACGTTCGACGCGACAATGGCGCGGAGCGAGGCAGCGCTGGGAAGGTTCGTGATCAGCGGAGACCGTTCGCTCGGCACGCTTTATTCGGACAATCTGAATAATTCGGGCGTGTTGCTGGGCCGACTGGAAACCGCAGTGCGGGACGACGAGGTCCAGCGTGAGCGCGTTGGCCAGCTGCGCGCCGCGTGGAAGGCACGCAGTGCGGAACTCACCGAAACCGCAATCCGGACCAGTTACCGTCAGAATAATGAGGCGCTGTCGACCTATTACCGGGTCAGCGTGTCACCCGCGCTCGAGCGGTTGAACGCATTGACGACGGAAGTCATCGCCCATGAACGCGCGGTACTCGGCAGCCGTACGACGGCGGCGGATGCACGGACGGATCGCGCCAATACCCTGACGGTCATCATCTCCGTGGTAGGCATCGCGCTCGTCGCGGGCGCAGCGCTGCTTGGCTATCTGGGGCTGCGGGCTGCCGAACGGCGACGTCGAGAGGAAGAACGCACCGTCGAATTGGAAGGTGCCGTCGCCGAACGTACCGCCGAGCTGAGCGCCGCCAACGAGCGGCTGATCAGCGAGATGGCAACGCGCGAGGCCGCCGAAGCGCGGCTGCGTCAGGCGCAGAAAATGGATGCAGTCGGGCAGCTTACCGGCGGAATCGCCCATGATTTCAACAATATGCTTGCGGTCGTACTTGGCGGCGTCGAGTTGGCGAAGCGCCGGCTCAAGGACGGGCAGGAAGACCCCGGGCGACATCTCGACAGTGCGATGGAAGGCGCGCATCGCGCGGCTGCGCTGACCAAGCGCCTGCTTGCCTTTGCTCGTGCGGAGCCGCTCCTGCCGAGCGCGGCCGACCCCGATGCGGTTATTGTCGGTATGTCCGACCTGCTCGACCGGACCCTGGGCGAGCGGATCGCCGTCAGGCACTTCGCACGCGCGGGAGGCTGGTCGCTCTTTGCCGACCGCCACCAGCTGGAAAACGCGCTGCTCAACCTTGCCGTCAATGCGCGGGACGCGATGGAAGCGACGGACAAGGGAAGCGGGACGCTGACCATCGCAACCGCCCAGGTGACATTGGCCCGCGAGGAAATACCGGATCTCGAAGCTGGCGACTATGTCAGGGTGGCCGTCAGCGACACGGGCACGGGCATGGAGCGTGCTGTACTCGACAGGATTTTCGAGCCGTTCTTTACGACCAAGGCCTCCGACAAGGGTACGGGGCTCGGGCTGAGCCAGGTCTTCGGCTATGTGCGCCAGTCGGGGGGCACGGTAACCGTCGATTCGATGGTTGGCACGGGGACGACCGTTTCGATCTACCTGCCGCGCCATGCCGCCGAAGCGCCAGCGGCCGAAGATCGTAAAAGAATCGAAACCGAGACAAGTGCGCGTGCATCGGTCAAGATCCTCGTCGTGGAAGACGATCACCGCGTTCTGTCCGCCACCACCGACGCTCTTACCGAATTGGGGCACACGCCCGTCGCCTGTCTCGGCCCTGAAGAAGCAGCCGCGCAGCTGCGCCGCTACCAGAATCGCGCCAGTGCCGAAATCGACCTGCA
>JANMJZ010000308.1:0-1688 GCA_031371635.1 Sphingomonadales bacterium
CGCTCGATCAGGAAGCTCTCGGGATAGCTCTTGTAGGCGGTGTGCGGGAACAGCAGCGGCACCATGTCGTCGAACGACGCGATACGTTCGGCCCCCGCTTCCTCGGCACGACGGCCGAGCAGCTTGATGCTGGCCCGCCGCTCCTGAAACCGCTCGTCCAATGCCGCAATCTGGGTGGCGTGCAGTTCGACCGCCGAATGCTCGAAACGGTGCGGTGAGCCGACCATGGATAACAATTGATCGGCTGCCGTCCCCATTGCTTGATCTCTTGTATAATAGCACCTAGTACGTTTCATTATGAACGGGTCGTCGAAAATTGCAACCCCCCGACCCGGTGCGGGTCGGCCGACCCGCGACCGGGCCGAGGCGCGGCACTTCGAATTGCTCGACGCCGCGCTCGACATCTTCCTCGACAAGGGGTTCGAGCAGACGACGATGGAGGGCGTGGCGGCCGCCGTCGGCATGACAAAGCGGACCATATATGCCCGCTACCCGGACAAGGCCGCCCTGTTCATCGCGACGGTCCAGCGCGCCATCGAACGGATGGTCGTCGCGGACGCGACACTCGCTGCGCTCGAGACCGACGATATCGAAGCGACGCTGACAGCGGTGGCGCGGATGCGCGTGGCGCAAGTGACGACGCCCGCCGGGTTGAAGCTGCAGCGCATCATCAACACCGAGTCTTATCGCTTTCCCGAGATTTTCACGATGTCCTACCGTCAGGGCGCGGGGCCCGTGATCGCCTTCCTCGCCGACTTCCTGCGGCGTCACGATAACGCCGGGGCGGTTTGCGTGGACCAGCCGGAAATGGCAGCCAATGTGTTCATGAGCATGGTCGTCGGCGGCCCGGTGCGCCTGATCGTTTCGGGCAATTCGCTGAGCCAGCCGGAGATCGAGGCGCGTATCGACTTCAGCGTGCGGCTGTTCCTCAACGGAGTGCGATCGCGCTGAACGCGAAGGGGCAAGAATGGCGTCGGACTATTGGGGCGAATTCCGGACCCACTGGCGCCCGCTGGTCGCGGCGACGCTGGGCCTGGGTTTCGGGGTCGGCATCAACGCCTATATCGCGGGGCTGTTCGGGCCGCGCCTGCTGAGCGAATTCGGATGGGACCGGTCGCAGTTCGCGCTGCTCGGCCTGATCGGCCTCGTCATGCTGGTGCTCAGCCCCATCGTCGGGCGGCTGACGGACCGCTACGGCGTACGCGCCGTCGCGCTTTCGGGCGTGCTCGGCTTTTCGCTCGCGCTGTCCCTCTTTGCGCTGATGACCGGCGATATCCGCTGGTTTTTCGGCCTGAACCTGCTTCAGATCCTGTTGGGGGCGACGACCACTACCCCGGTCTACAGCCGGCTTGTCGCCGAACGCTTCGTCCACGCACGCGGCCTTGCCTTTTCGATCGTCATGACCGGTCCCCCGCTGGCCGGGGCGATCATGGCGCCGGTCATCGGGCATCTGATCGAAGCAGAAGGCTGGCGCGCAGGCTATCTGGCGCTCTCGGCCGCGGCGCTCGTCTTCGGGCTGGTCGCCATTGTGATAATGCCTGTGCGGCCGCCCTCGCCCGACCGCCGCGATCCCGGGCTGCGTGACGCCATTCGCGTCGATGCAGCGGGCACCCGTCGCGCCGACCGCGAGCGCATATTGGCGCACCCCGCTTGTGGCCCAGCAACTTCGCATACGTGCGAACGCAGCC
>JANMJZ010000311.1:0-1622 GCA_031371635.1 Sphingomonadales bacterium
CGCCTCATTCGCACGCGCTACGGGCCATTCACGCTGGGTGAAGCACCCGTGGGCGCGGTCGACGAAGTGAAACAGGATCAACTCGTCGATTTCCTGAAGGAACTCGGCACCGCAAAGCCCGCGCCCCGCGTGGCGAACCCCGCGACGCCCGGCATGGCGCTTCGCAAGCACTGGCGCATCGCCCCGCCGAAGCGCCAGCCTTTGCCTAAAACAGCCAAGGCGGCAAGCAGCAGACCGTCATTGCCCAAAGACGGCACAGATCGCCCGTCTCCCGCGCGCACGGCAAACCGCCGGGGGCCACTCGCCGCAAACGCAAGCGCTGACACTGGAGCGGTGCGCGCCAAGCGACCGCCCGCCCCCAAACAGTCCTTACGCGCAGACGTCGGCACGCCCAAGCCGACTCGCACCAAGGCCGATCGTGCCGCCTGGGCCAAGCCCAAGCCCAAGCTGAAACGCGGCCAGAAGCCCCCGCCCAAATGAGGATCATCGCAGGCGAATGGCGCGGGCGTCCGCTGGTCGCGCCCAAGGGTGATGCCACGCGCCCCACGGCCGACCGCACGCGCGAGGCTCTGTTCTCGATGCTCGTCAGCCGCCTCGGCAGTTTCGAAGGGTTGCGCGTCGCCGATTTCTTTGCCGGGTCGGGCGCGCTCGGCCTTGAAGCACTTTCGCGCGGCGCGGGGCATTGCACGTTCGTCGAGAACGATGCCGCCGCGCTCGACGCGCTCAAGGGCAATATCGCCAAGCTCGGCGCTGGCCCGCGAAGCGACGTCCGCGCGCAGTCGGTAACAGCCCTCGGTCCGTCCGCATTGCCGTTCGACCTGATTCTGCTCGATCCGCCCTATGGCAGCGGCGCGGGCGTCGTGGCGCTCGAACGCTGCCTGCGGCTCGCCTGGCTCGCCCCCGGCGCCTTCGCGACCGTCGAAACCCGCAAGGGCGAGGCGGTGACGGTCGAAGGGTTCGAGGTAGAAGCCGAACGCGTTTACGGAAAAGCGATGGTCACGCTGCTGCGCTCGGCCGGCACATAATCACTTCGGTCCGCGCAAGCACATTCATTGCGGGCGGCGGCGGGCAATCCTCGAACTCCATCTTGCGATAAAGCCCAAGCGCAACGTCGAGCTCGTTGAACGACTGGAGGTAAAGCGGTCGATTTCCCTGATCGCGCGCGAAGTCGAGGCAGGTCTGCACTAGCGCGCGACCGAGGCCATGGCCGCGTGCTTCGCTGGTCACGATCATCTTGCAGAATTCGAACCCGTCTTCGCCGAGTTCTTTTACGGCAACGGCACCGACCGTGCGTCCGTCCAGCCTGGCCAGAAAAGCGTCGCCGCCCTCGCTGCGATAATAGGCTGCAGGATCGGCCATGATCGCAAGGTCTTCGGGTTCGGGGGACCGCCCCATCGATTTGAGCCAAGGAACCCAGATCGATGCGAATTGCTCACGATCTTCGGGTGCCATCCGCGCGATGATCGGCCTCATCCCGTCCTCCTTCCACGCCCGACCGCAGTCAGTGCTGCCAAGCTAACGGCGCCCGCGCCCGCAAGATACACGCCGACGAACGCCAGCCCGCCCTGCCCTGCAAGCCGCCAACCGCGCCCTCATGGGCTCGAACATGCAACGCCAGGCCG
>JANMJZ010000001.1:0-8076 GCA_031371635.1 Sphingomonadales bacterium
GTTAGATGATGCAGTTTGCCTGCCCCCACTGCGGTCCGCGTGCGCAAAGCGAGTTCGTGTTCGAGCGCACGGTGGACTCAGTCGTCACGCTCGATGTTGCGCCTGACAAGGCGATGGACGCGCTCTTCACGCGCACCAACCCGCGCGGACCGGACGACGAGATCTGGCGCCACACCTATGGCTGCCGCGCCTGGATGGTCGTCACCCGCCACCGCGTCACGCACGAGGTGAGCGCGGTGCGCGCAGTTGGGCCGGAGGCGTTGCCATGATCGGCTTTACCTTCGACGGCGCGCGCTATCAGGCACACGAAGGCGACACGCTGGCCGCCGCGCTGTTGCGCAACGGCGTCGGCCTCGTCGGCCGCAGCTTCAAATATCACCGCCCGCGCGGGATCATGACGGCGGGCGTCGAGGAGCCCAATGCACTCGTCACGGTCGGGGAGGGCGGTCGCCGCGAGCCCAACACGCGCGCCACAGACGTGTTCGTCTATGACGGGCTGGTCGCGACGAGCCAGAACCGCTGGCCGAGCCTTTCCCTCGACGCTGGCGCGGTGCTTGGGCTCGCCGCACCCATCTTTTCGGCCGGTTTTTACTACAAGACCTTTTTCGGCCCGGCGAAGCGCTGGATGCTTTACGAGTATTTCATTCGCAAGGCGGCCGGACTTGGCAATGCGCCGACCGAGGTCGATCCTGATCGTTTCAGCCAGCGCGCCGCCTTCTGCGATGTTCTCGTGGTGGGCGCGGGACCAGCGGGCCTCGAGGCTGCGCGCGACTCGGCAGAGGCCGGCAAGCGTGTCATCCTCGTCGAACAGGACAGCGTCCTCGGGCCCACGCTGATCCGCGATCCGCAGGAACTCGACGTCGCCTGGATCGAAGCGAGTGCCGCGGCGATCCGCGCTGCCGGGGGGCGGATCCTAACGCGTACGACCGCTTCGGGCTATTGGGAGCATGACCTTGTCACACTCACCCAGCGGCTGAACGAGCCGGGGCAGGTACCGATCAACGGCGTTGCGCAACGGTTGTGGCACGTGCGCGCGGGTGAAGTGATCCTCGCAACGGGCAGCATCGAGCGGCCGATGGCCTTTGCCAACAATGACCGACCCGGCGTGATGCTGTCGCAAGCCGTACGCAGCTATGTGCAGCGTTTCGGGGTGGTTCCCGGCAAGCGCGTCGTGATTGCGACCAACAACGACGACGCCTACCGCACGGCGACGGCGCTCAAGGCGGCGGGGGCGGAGGTCGTCGCGATCCTCGACGCTCGCCCGGCGCCTGCGGGTGCGGACTGCGGATTTCCGGTGCACAACAGCGCCGGGCCCTTGACTACGAAGGGCGCGCGCCATTGCCTGAGTGGCGTCAGCGCGCTCGTCGATGGCGCGATAAGAAACTGGTCGGCGGACCTTCTTGCCGTCTCGGGCGGGTTCACACCGGTTGTCCACCTCCACATGCAGGCCGGTGGCACGCTCGACTGGAACGACGCGTCACAGGCCTTCGTGCCTGCTATCTCGCGGCAGAACGTGACGACCATCGGCGGCGCGGCCAGTCCCGGGCCAGTGTTCACCGCAAAACCTGTCGGGAATCCGAAAAAGAGCTTTGTCGATTTCCAGAACGACGTGACGCTCGCCGACGTCGATCTTGCCTGGGCCGAAGGCTATCGCTCGGTCGAGCACCTGAAACGCTACACGACGCTGGGCATGGCGACCGACCAGGGCAAGACGAGCAACATGGCGGCACTTGGCCGCCTTGCCGAGAAGCAGGGCGTGGCGATCCCGGAAGCCGGGCTCACCACTTTCCGCCCGCCCTATACGCCGGTCACCATGGGGCTTCTGGCTGGCGCGGGCGCGAAGGATGCCGGCGCGCATGTCCGCCGCCTTGCGCTCTACGACATTCACGCGGCCAGGAACCCGATTTGGCAGCCGCTGGGCTATTGGTTCCGCCCGCGCGCCTATCCGCAGGGGACTGAAACTCTCTCTCAGGCAGCGCTGCGCGAAGCTCGGTCGGTGCGCACCAGCGTGGGCATGACCGACGTGTCGACGCTCGCGAAATTCGAAGTCTCGGGACCTGACGCGGTTGCTTTGCTGGAGATCGTCTGCGCAACCAGCGTCGGCAAGCTCGCCGTCGGCCGTGGTCGCTACACCTTCATGCTGCGCGAAGACGGCTTTGTGTTCGACGACGGCACGGTCTGGCGGCTGGCAGAGAACCGCTATCTGCTGACAAGTTCAACTGGCGGCGCGGACCGGATGGCGACGCATATTTCTTATGTTCGCCAGTATCTCCGGCCCGACTTCAAGGTCTCGGCGGTCAATGTTCAGGAACATCATGCCGGCATCGCCATTGCGGGGCCGAAGGCAAGAGCGGTGCTCGAAAGGCTGATCGGCGAAGCGCCACCCCGTCATATGTCGACCGTTCCCGTGACGATAGCCGGCGTGCCGGTGCTAGTGCTCGCGGCAAGTTACAGCGGCGAGCGGGCCTTCGAAATCTATGCTGAAGCAACACACGCCGCCGCGGTCTGGGACGCGTGCGAAGCAGAAGTCGTGGCGCAGGGTGGCTGCCTTTACGGCATGGAAGCGATGGAGTTTCTCCGCATCGAAAAGGGGCACCTTGTTGTCGGCGGCGAGATTGACGGGCGCATGACGCCGCACGATCTCGGCCTTGCGGGCATGCTCAATAAGGCCGGCGGGTTCATCGGCGCTCAGGGACTGAGGCGCTCGGCATTGGCGAAGCCCGACCGTCGCCACCTGGTCGGTCTGGAGAGCCTCGATGGCAATATCCCTGAAGGTGCCATGCTCGTCGCCCCGGATGGCGGCAGCGTGCAGGGCCATGTCAGCGCCGCTGCGTTCCGCGTGATGGAAGGCGGCGCAATCGCGCTCGGCCAGCTGGTGGACGGTCTGGGACGACATGGCAAAGAACTGGTCGCGACATCGCCGACCCGTGGGCAAAAGGCGCGCGTTCGCGTCGTCGCGCCGCACTTCTACGATGCGGCGGGGGAGCGTTATCGTGACTGACGTGGCGATCACCATCCTTCCTGCCGCGCCCCTGCACGCGCTAGAAATCTGGAGTTCGCCTTCTGAGGTGGCAGCGCGTTTTGCGGCCGCAAACGGGTTCGCGCTGCCGGCGACGGGCCGTTCGGCGGGCAGCGATGCGTTGCAGCTCATCCGCTATGAACCGACCGTCTGGCTCGTCGAAGGGGACGCGGCGCCGCTTGCCGCAATTCTGGCCGAGGACGGCGCGCTTACCGCAATCGGCGGGGGCGTGGTGCGAGTCCGCCTGTCCGGTCCGGGATGGCGCGAGCTGCTGATGGAAGGCGGGGTGTTCGATGCGGAAAGCTCCGGCTTTGCGCCGGGGTGCAGCGCGGCGACGATCATCGATCACGTCGCGGTGCGCCTGCATGTCGTGAGTGAGCATGCGTGCGATGTCTATGTGCCTGCCAGCTTCAGTGCAGGGCTGGTGCATTTCTGGCACGAGGCATCGGAAAGCTTGGCGGAGCAAACCGGTTAGATGTTTGCCCGTCATATTGTTGGCGATTGCCTGTGCCATGTTGCCTGACTAGGCGTCCAATTCAAATCGAGGAGACCTGCCCGTGAAGACCCGCGCTGCCGTTGCGTTCGAAGCCAAACGCCCGCTCGAGATTGTCGAGGTCGACCTCGAGGGGCCGAAGGCTGGGGAAGTTCTCGTCGAGATCATGGCGACGGGGATCTGCCATACCGACGCCTACACGCTCGACGGGCTCGACAGCGAGGGCATCTTTCCGAGCATCCTCGGCCATGAAGGCGCTGGCATCGTGCGGGAAGTCGGCGCTGGCGTGACGAGCGTGGCCGTTGGCGACCATGTGATCCCGCTCTACACGCCCGAGTGCCGCCAGTGTAAATCGTGCCTGAGCGGAAAGACCAACCTGTGCACCGCAATCCGCGCCACCCAGGGCAAGGGCCTGATGCCCGACGGCACGAGCCGGTTCAGCTACAAGGGGCAGCAGATCTTCCACTATATGGGCTGCTCGACCTTCAGCAATTTCACGGTCCTTCCGGAAATCGCGGTCGCCAAGATCCGCACCGACGCGCCGTTCAGGACGAGTTGCTACATCGGCTGCGGCGTCACCACGGGCGTTGGGGCGGTGGTGAACACGGCGCAGGTACGGCCCGGCGACAACGTGATCGTGTTCGGCTTGGGCGGCATCGGCCTCAACGTGCTTCAGGGGGCGCGGATGGCGGGCGCGAACCTGATCGTGGGCGTCGACATCAACCCCGACCGTGAGGAATGGGGCAGGAAGTTCGGGATGACGCATTTCGTCAATCCCAAGGACGTGGATGGCGACATCGTCGCGCATCTCGTCGCGCTGACCGATGGCGGCGCGGACTATACGTTCGACTGCACCGGCAACACGACCGTGATGCGCCAGGCGCTCGAGGCCTGCCACAGGGGCTGGGGCACGTCGATCATCATCGGGGTGGCCGAGGCCGGCAAGGAAATCAGCACTCGGCCGTTCCAGCTCGTCACCGGACGCAACTGGCGCGGTACGGCTTTTGGCGGGGCAAAGGGCCGCACCGACGTGCCAAAGATCGTCGACTGGTACATGAACGGCAAGATCGAGATCGACCCGATGATCACCCACACGTTGACGCTCGACGAGATCAACAAGGGCTTCGACCTGATGCATGCGGGCGAAAGCATCCGCAGCGTTGTAGTTTACTAAAACCGACAAACAGCAGGAGAGCACAAGATGTACAGTCACATGATGGTGGGGAGCAACGACATTGCACGCTCCAAGACCTTCTACGACGCGACGTTTATCGCCATGGGCGGTCGTGCCGGGAGCATCGATCCCAAGGGGCGGCTGATGTATGTCCACAACGGCAGTGCGTTTCTCGTCACGCCGCCGATCGACGGCCAGCCCGCCACGCACGGTAATGGCTGTACCATCGGTTTCGCCATGACTCCGGAACAGGCCGATGCCTGGCATGCTGCGGGCGTCGCGAACGGCGGTACGGCTATCGAGGATGCCCCCGGCATTCGCGAAGGCGGCGGCGCAAAGATGTATCTCGCCTATCTGCGCGACCCCGACGGCAACAAGCTGTGCGCCCTGCACCGGCTTGCTGCCTAGCCCGCCGATGACGATCGAAACCATCAGCGAAGTCCGCAGCCACGGCGGGGTGCAGGGGGTCTATACCCACGCCTCCGTCGCAACGGGGACGCCTATGACGTTCTCGGTCTTCGTGCCCGACCATGCGCCGGGTACGAAGCTGCCGGTCGTCTGGTATTTGTCAGGCCTGACCTGCACGCACGCCAATGTCACCGAGAAGGGCGAGTATCGTGCGGCGTGCGCGGAGCTCGGCCTGATCTTCGTTGCGCCTGACACGTCGCCGCGGGGGGAAGGTGTGGCGAACGACGATGCCTATGACATGGGGCAGGGTGCCGGCTTTTACGTGGACGCGACCGAAACGCCATGGAGCCCGCATTTCCGGATGCGCAGCTATATCGAGCAGGAACTGCCCGACCTGATCGCGACGGCGTTCCCGGTCGATGGTGAGCGGCAGGGCATCACCGGCCATTCGATGGGCGGCCATGGCGCGCTGACCATCGGCCTGCGCAACCCCGGCCATTACCGCAGCATCAGCGCCTTCGCGCCCATCGTCGCCCCATCGCAGGTGCCCTGGGGGCACAAGGCGCTGCGCGGGTATCTGGGAGACGACCCGCAGGCGTGGCGCGCCCATGATGCGGTGGCGCTGATCGAGGACGGGGCAAGGGTGGCCGACCTGCTCGTCGATCAGGGGGCGGGGGACAATTTCCTTGGTGAGCAGTTGAGGCCCGAACTTCTGGCCCAGGCGTGCGCTGCGGCGGGAATCCCGCTGACGCTGCGAATGCAGCCCGGCTATGACCACAGCTATTACTTCATCTCGACGTTCATGGCCGACCATTTGCGGTGGCATGGGGAGCGGTTGAACAAGTCATAGCGCTGCAATTGCACAGTTATTATAAATATATCCCCAAAATATCGGCAATTATTGCTGGAATTGCCCTGTGGCTGAAGAACGCCCCAATCGACACCGGCGGCGGGTGTCTCACGGCAAACGGTTTGATTGCCGACCGTTGTGCAGCGCGTAGTCTGAGCGGAAGTCGGCAGGGACAGGAAGCTTACTGCGACGCCGAGACACAACTTACGCACACTTCACCGCGCCTCAATTTGCAACCGCCGTTTTCCGTATCCATTCCGTACGGAAGTGAGAGAGATCACAAAAACGGCGTAAAACTGGCGCACCCGACATGACAAAGATGGGCACTCAAATCATTGGGAAATTTCGGTGAGCCTGGCCCGCTAGCACCAAAATGCCCGAACAAGGTCATTGAGTAAGCGCATATGCGATTTCGCAAACAGCCTCGCGTCCATGGCAATAGGAAGGCTGATGAACGGCCTAAAGTCGGACTTTGCCGCCTGTCTGCTTCTGGGTGGCGAGCCGTCAATTGCCGCCATTCCGCTTGTCGGTGCAAAAGCAATTCGGCTCCTCGCGCGTAGCGAGGAGCCGGACTGGTCATATTTCAGTGCCTTCGGCGAGCGTCAGCGCATCTTCAACGTCGACACCCAGATATCTCACCGTGTTCTCAATCTTGGTATGCCCGAGCAAAAGCTGAACGGCACGCAAATTGCCCGTGGCCTTGTAAATGATCGACGCCTTGGTTCGGCGCATCGAATGGGTTCCATACTCTTCACGGCGTAATCCCACTGCCGTCACCCATTCATCTACCAGGCGCGCGTACTGGCGCGTGCTGAGATGACCAAGGTGATCGATCCGGCTCGGAAAAGCATAATCGCCGGTCGTCCCGCCACGACGTTCCAGCCAGGCGAGAAGACTGGCGCGGGCATCGGTCATCAGTTCGAATTGAACCGGCTTCCCCGTCTTTTGCTGGATCACGATCGCGCGCGATCGAATGTCCGGTCCGGCGACCAACTCTCCAATCTTGATTTTCACGAGATCGCAGCCCCGCAATTTGCTGTCGATGGCCAGATCGCACAGCGCGCGATCACGCATTCGGCCCTCGCGGTCGAGAAAGAAGCGGATTGCCCAGATCTGACGCGGCTTGAGCGCGCGCTTGGCGCCGACCTTTTGCCCAGCGTTCCACGCTGCGCGGTTGTCCATCGCCGGATCGTATTGCGAATGTCCCATTGTTTGTCTCCACGGCCGTGATTGGCCGCGACGGGACTGCCGCAACACGGTGAGATCACAGAAGCGATAGCTGCCCGACGGCAACCGCCCCAAAAAGGGCCGTTGCTGATTGACAAAATGCACCCCGCAAGCGGACGAATTGTTGACCCACACGATCGCAGGCGGCGGCTGCCTCTGACTAACTAGCTAATGTGCCGGGAAACTCATAAACATCGTCCGTGTTTGTGCGATTCCTAATTTTTGCATCGCTGTGGAGCTTGGCCGCTGCAGTCTGTGCGAACCCAATCGGGTGCGGGGCGATGCCTGCTGCATCGTGCGATGCAGTGGCACATGATGGCTGTCCTCCCGCTACCGGCATCTGCCCTTTCACTTGCAGTCCGACGCAGTGCGGATTGACAGCACCTGCATCAATCAGCGTGAAAACGCCCGAAAGCTCCACAGCCCTCCATGGTCACCGGGCCGTGAGGGAACTGGCCTCGCTCTCGAATCCCCCTGACACGCCTCCTCCTCGATTAAGGATTCCATCGGATTTACGAACTCAATTTAGGGATAAGACATGAAAAAGATAATCATTGCCGTCGCTGCGCTGTTCTTTGCCAGCGCCGCTTACGCAGCCCCGGAAGCAGTGACCAATGCTGCAAAAGCCTGCTGCGAAGGCTTGGCTTGCTGCACACAGGGCAACGATTGCTGCGATAGTTAAACTCTAGGCAGCTTAGAGGAAGGGTGCCCAGCTTTACGTTGTGCACCCTTCTTTTTGCTGCGGCACGGTTGTCCCGTGTGATGCCCAGTGCACCCATCAGCCTAACCTTCAGTCCGCTTTGGCCTCCGTGCACTAAAGCGGAACGCCCGCTAACCACCACCAATATCCGATGGGTGCGGCGGGCAAAGCGGACACCACGAGCGGCCGGCCCGCTACCGCCCCA
>JANMJZ010000029.1:0-6875 GCA_031371635.1 Sphingomonadales bacterium
GATTGCCGAGACGCAAAACGACGCCAGCACGGTGTCGGCCTATGCCTTCGATTCGATCGCGATCACGCCGACGCTGATTCTGAACCTGGGTGCCCGGGTCGACCGGTTCAAATCGACGACGACGCCGGGCCAACCCATCTCGGCGACATCGACATTCAGCTTCGACCGCACCGACACGATCTTCAACTGGCAGGCCGGCCTGGTCTTCAAGCCGACCCCCGATACCAGCATCTACGCTTCCTACGCCACCTCCGCGACGCCGCCGAACAGCCTGCTGGGCGAGGGGCTGGAGGGCAATGCGCTGCCGACGACGACGGCACAGGCGTCGCTCGACGCGCTCAACCTGCTGAGGGTCGAGCAGACCCGCTCGTTCGAAGTCGGGGCTAAGGCCGATATATTCGGCGGCCGCCTCTCGCTGAGCGTCGCGGCCTTCCGCACCGATACGTCGAACGCGCGCGTCACCGGGCCCGACGGCAATCCGCAATTCGTCGGGGAGCGGCGGGCGAATGGCGTGGAGATCGGGTTCAACGGGCGGATATTGCCGAACTGGACGATCTTCGGCGGTTATACCTATCTCGACGCGACGATCGTCGATGCGGGGAACACGGTCTTCGTGGTTCCGGCCGTGGTCGTCGGCGGGGTGACGGTGACCCCGGCGCGCAACATCGTCCAGCCCTCGGTCAATACCGGGCGCCGCTTTCCGCAGACCGCCGAGCATAGCGCGACGCTGTGGACCGACCTTGCCGTCACGAGCAAGTTCAGCATCGGCGGTGGCGCGTTCTATACCAGCCGCGTCTTCGGCACCTATGCCGACAATCGTGCCGTGAGCGGGACGGGCGCGGCAGCGGTGGTCAATCCCGCGACGAAAGTCATCGCACGGACCATCCCGGGATATTGGCGGTTCGACGCGCGGCTGGGCTATGCCTTCAGCGACAAGGTTGCACTGAGCGTGAATGTGCAGAACCTGAGCGACAAAGCCTATTTCGTGGCCGCCAACAGCGCGCATTTCGCGACCATCGCGCCGGGGCGCAGCGCGTTCGCCACGCTGTCGGTGAAATACTAGATGCGCGTCGTCCCGGCCGTCCTGACCGCCGAGGAAGTCGCGCGCGTCCGCGCCCTGATCGACGGGGCCGAATGGATCGACGGCAATGTGACATCGGGCAGCCAGTCGGCGCTTGCCAAGCGCAACCGGCAGCTGCCCGAGGACTCGGCGGCTGCGCGGCAGGCGGGCGAGATCGTGCTCGATGCGCTCGGCCGGTCGCCGCTGTTCGTGGCGGCCGCACTGCCGTTCAAGGTCTATCCGCCGCTGTTCAACCGATACGGGATCGGGGATGCGTTCGATACGCATGTGGACACCGCAATCCGCATCAGGCGGGGCAGCGATTTCCGTATCCGCAGCGACCTGTCGGCGACACTTTTCCTAGCAGAACCAGATAGTTACGAGGGCGGCGAGCTCGTTATCGCCGAGCGGGCCGGCATCAAGCTGGCAGCCGGCGACCTGTTGCTCTACCCGGCCTCGACGCTGCACGGGGTCGAACCGGTGCGCAGCGGCGAACGTGTGGCCGCATTCTTCTGGATCCAGTCGATGGTGCGCAGCGACAGCGACCGAGACATCCTGTTCGACCTCGACACGGCGATCCAAAGCCTGTCAGGGGACGGACGCGATCCCGGCGGGCTCGTCCGGCTGACGGGGGTCTATCACAATCTGTTGCGGCGCTGGGCGGAGGTTTAAGAACTGTGGCACTCAATCAATCGGGTCTGTTCTTTGTCCCGAGCAAATGGCAGTCGGCGAAATTCCTGCGCTGGCTCAAGCGGATACATGCCTGGGCGGGCTTCTGGGGCGCGCTGTTCTTCCTGATGATGGGGACGAGCGGGTTCCTGCTCAACCATCGTGCGCAGATGAAGATCGATACTGGAGAGCCGGTCGAGGTCTCGACCGTCGAGCTGCCCGTGGCGGCGGGCGCGATTGCCGATGCAGACGGCCTTGGCCTGTGGGCGAAGAAGACCCTCGGCCTGCCGGTCAAGGCACAGGCGCCCAAGGGCGGCGGCAGCGAAGGCGGCAAAAAGCGCGACGGCGCGGCGCCGGTCGAAAAGGCGCGCTTCATGGGCAAGGACGTCGAGCAGGCCCAGATCTGGACGCGCAGCTTCAACATGCCCGATGCGCGGGTGACGGTCGACTATGTGCCGGGCGCCAACCATGCGACGGCGAAGCGCGAGAGCAACGGATTTCTCGGCACGATCAAGAACATGCACAAGGGGGTCGGCCTGCCGGTCGCCTGGGTACTGTTCATCGACACCATTGCGGGCGCGCTGATCACCATGGCGCTGACGGGTTTCCTGCTGTGGACGCGGCTCCATGGCTCGCGCCTGCTCGCTGGCGCCCTGGCCGGGGGCGCGCTCGCGTGGGCGATCGCGGCGGCCTATCCCGTTATGGGCTGACGCCCATCGGGACAGGCGCTAACGGCCGAGCAGTACCCGCGCCTGTCCCGCGATCTGCGCGAGCATCGCCGGGCTGACGACGACGGCAAGCTTTGCGCGGTCGACCAGACGCCGGAAGTCTCGGACCCGGCTGGCATGGCCATCCAGCCAGGCGGTGACGCGAGCCTCGGGCAGCGCTGCGTCGCGCGCCAGCCATTCGAGGCGCATCTGCTGGAAGTCGCGGCTGAGCCCGGCGACGAGCAGCCGTTCCCACGGGTCGACCGGCGTGGCACGCATGGCGGCGCCCTGTGCCCAGTCGAGCCCGAGCGCGCTGCCGAGCGAGGTGAAGGCACGGGTCAGGACGATGGCATCGGTGCCCGAGCGTTCGGCGAGCGCGGCAAGGCCCACCGCGCCGTCGAGTTCGGCAAGGCGCACGACACGGTCGACGATCTTGCGTGGTGCCCCGGCGTCAGTGAGGCGCAGGGCAAAGCCGCGCGCCTGGGTGCGGGTTTCGTCGAGAAGCAGCGTATCGACCGCGGCGTCGAGCTTGGCGATGCCGGGCGCGAGGGCGGCGATGGTGTCGCCCACCGACCGGCCCGCGACCGAGCCGCGCAGCAGGTCGGCCATGGCGGCACGCAGTTCGACCGCGACCTGTTCGAACAGCAGCAGCCGCGCGCTTTCGCCGAGCTCGGCCTCGTCGATCATGGTCCACAGGCTGCGGGCGTCGAACAGCGCCTCGGCAATGACGAAGGCGGCGGCGATGTCGCCCAGCGACGCGCCTTCTTCCTCCGCCAGCTCATAGGGATGGATCAGCCCCATGCGGTTGACGATGCGGTTGGCGACCTTGGTCGCCACGATTTCGCTGCGCAGCTGGTGACGGGCGATGGCGTCGCGATGCGCCTTGCGCATGCCTGCCGGGAAAGCGGCGAGCAATTCGGGCAACAGCGCCGGGTCCGCCGCGAGATCGGTGTGCTCTATGGCCTCCTGCAACGCAAGCTTGGCGGTGGCGAGGACGACGGCCAGTTCGGGGCGGGTCAGCCCCTGCCCATCCTGTGCGCGGCGGGCGAGCAGGTCGTTGGAGGGCAGGCCCTCGACCGCACGGTCGAGCCGGCCCGAAGCCTCGAACGTCTCGATCAGGCGGACGAGCGACGGGACGGCGGAGGCCCCGCCGCGCTCGGCGATCGACAGCGCCAGCGTCTGCAGGCGGTTATCCTCGAGCACCAGCGCGCCGACCTGATCGGTCATTTTCGCCAGCAGCGTGTTGCGCTTCGGCATGGTGAGCGCGCCGGCCGCGACCTCGGCATTGAGCGCGATCTTGATGTTGACCTCATGGTCCGAACAATCGACGCCGGCCGAATTGTCGATGAAGTCGGTGTTGATCCGCCCGCCGCCCAGCGAAAAGGCGATGCGCGCGGCCTGCGTCACGCCGAGATTGGCGCCTTCGCCGATGGCCTGGGCGCGGATGTCCTCGGCATCGATGCGCAGGGCATCGTTGGCCGGGTCGCCGACCTGTCCGTTGGTCTCGCTCGCGGCCTTCACATAAGTGCCGATGCCGCCGAACCAGATCAGGTCGACGGGGCTCTTGAGGATCGCGGAGATCAGCGCGGTCGGCTCGATCTCTGCTTCGGCGATGTCGAGTGCCGCGCGGGCTTCCTTCGACAATTTTAACGACTTGGCCGAACGCGGGAAGACGCCGCCGCCCCGGGAGATGAGCTTCGCATCGTAATCGGCCCATGACGAGCGCGGCAGCGCGAACATGCGCGCGCGCTCTTCCCAACTGGCGGCGGGATCGGGGTTGGGGTCGATGAAGATGTGGCGATGGTCGAAGGCGGCGACAATCTTGAGCGCCTTCGACAGCAGCATGCCGTTGCCGAAGACGTCACCCGACATGTCGCCGCAGCCGACGACGCGGATCGGTTGCGTCTGCACGTCGGTGCCGAGTTCCGCGAAGTGGCGCTGGACCGAGACCCAGGCGCCCTTGGCCGTGATGCCCATTGCCTTGTGGTCGTACCCCACGCTGCCGCCCGAGGCGAAGGCGTCGCCCAGCCAGAAGCGGTGCTCGAGCGCGATGGCGTTGGCGACGTCGCTGAAGGTCGCCGTGCCCTTGTCGGCGGCGACGACGAAATAGGGGTCCTCGCCGTCATGGATGACGACCTGAGCGGGATGGACGACCTTGCTCTCGACGATGTTGTCGGTGACCGACAACAGGGTGCGGATGAAGATGCGGTAGCTTTCGGTGCCCTCGGCCAGCCAGGCGTCGCGGTCGGTGGCGGGATTGGGCAGGGCCTTGGGAAAGAAGCCGCCCTTGGCGCCTGTCGGCACGATGACGGCGTTCTTGACGCGCTGTGCCTTCATCAGGCCCAGGATTTCGGTGCGGAAGTCGTCGCGCCGGTCGGACCAGCGCAGGCCGCCGCGCGCAACGGGCCCGGCGCGCAGGTGGATGCCCTCGACGCGGGGCGAATAGACCCAGATCTCGCGCCATGGCACGGGCGCGGGGAGCCCCGGCACTTTCGCACTGTCGAACTTGAAGGCGAGGGCGGTCTGGCCGGCGGGCGCGTAGAAATTGGTGCGAAGGGTCGCGCGCACGACGGCGCGCAGCAGGCGCAGGACGCGGTCCTCGTCGATGGCGGCGACCTGCGACAGGCCGTGCTCGATTGCCTGATCGGCGGTTTCGCGCAGCGCCTCGCGCTTCTTGAGCGACGGATCGTGGAGCGCGGCGAACAGGTCGACGACGGCGCGCGCGATATGCGGATGGCGGCGCAGCGCTTCGACCACCGTGACCAAGCCATAGGTCAGGCCTGTCTGGCGCAGATAGCGGAACATCGCGCGCAGCAGGACGACGGCGCGGGGATCGAAACCGGCGGCCACCACCAGCTCGTTGAAGCGATCGTTCTCCGCCTGTCCCTCGAGCACGCAGGCAATGGCGCCTTCGACCAGCGGGGCGCGGGCCATCAGCGCGGCGGCGTCGGCGGTGCCCAGATCGAGCACGAACCGGTGCATATGGCCGATGACGCCCCCGCCGATGAGGGTCGAGACTTCCTCGACGACGCGGAACCCGAAATTCTCGAGCGCAGGAACAACGTCGGACAGCATGACCGGCGCAAGGCTGTAGAGCTTCAGTCGCAGGCGCCCCGTGTCATCCTCGGCATTGCGGTAGAGCCGGACCTGCCGGTCGGCCCGGTCGTCGAGGCGAGCCAGCCGCATGATGTCACGTGCGGCTTCCTCGGGCCCGGCACCGCTGCGGTAGGGCGCGGGAAAGCCCTCTGCATAGCGCAGCGCCAGCCGCGTCGCGCCGCTGTGGTCGCCAGCGGCAATCAGGCTGGCCTCAACCGCCTCGACCCAGCCGCGCACCAGCGCGACCACGGCGGCGCGCAGCCGCGCCTCGTCGGGTTCGCGCCGGGCCATGCGCCGGTCGAAGGTGTAGCGGATGCGGGCGACCTCGCCGTCGCCGAGGTCGATCGACCAGTTGAGCAGGTCGCCGTCGGCTTCCGTCGCGATCATTTCCGAAATCGCCACGCGCCGCGCCGTCGTCAGCTCGTCGCGTGGCAGCCAGACAAAGGCGAACATGTGCCGGTCGAGCGCGTCGCGCGCCAGCACCAACTCGGCGCGGGGCCGGTCGGCGAGCGACATCGCCGTCAGGGCGAGCCGTTCGAGCATTGCCGCGTCGATCGCCAGCAGCAGGTCGTGCGGCAGGTTGGTCAGCGCATGGGCCAGCGCCTTTTCGGCGTGGCCGTCGCGCGAGAACCCGTATTTTGCGGTGACCGCGTCCAGCCGCTCGCGCAGGACGGGCACTTCCTGCGGCGTCGCACTCAGCGCTGAACTGGTCAGCAGGCCGGCGTGAATGCGTACCCCGTCCGCCGCGGGCACGATGAGGAGGTCGAGCGGCGCGCGGCGATGGACCGTCGACAGGAAATTCGACTTGACCAGCATCGGGGCGCCACGGGTGTCAAACAGGGCCCGTGCCTTTGTCCGCTGCTCCGGGGCGAGGACAGCATCGCCCAGGTCACCGGCAATGCCGAGCGCGTCGCGGATGCCGCCGTCCGCCGGGTAGTGCGCCGAACCGAGCAGGGTGAAATTACGATCGAGCAGCCAGTCGAGCAGACGGCCGCCTTCGCTGTCGCCGATCGCGCCGGCATCCGCCGCAAGTGCGGCCTCCATCGCGCTCCAGTCCCCGACTGCGGAGCGCACATGGGCGAGCGCGGTCGCGATCGCCGCCGCCAGTTCCTGCCGCTCGCGCGCATCGGCACGTTCGGCCTCCATGTAGATCAGCGATGTCCGGCCCTCACTGGCGCCGGAATCGGCGAGCCCCGTAAAACCACCCTGCTTGTCGCGCCTGACCGCAAGGATCGGGTGCAGGATGCGGTCGATGGCAAGGCCCCGGGCCGTAATGGCAATGGCGATCGAATCGACCAGAAACGGCATGTCGTCGTTGGCGACCGCTATGCGCAGCAGGCGCC
>JANMJZ010000043.1:0-4925 GCA_031371635.1 Sphingomonadales bacterium
GCTGACCGATGCCATCGACCAGCAACCACACAGCGTACTTCTGCTCGACGAAATCGAAAAGGCACATCCCGACCTGTTCAACATCCTGTTGCAGGTCATGGACCATGGTCGCCTGACCGACCAGCACGGCAAGTCGGTCGACTTCCGCAACGTCATCCTGATCATGACGACTAATGCGGGTGCCAGCGACATGGCACGCGAGGCGGTCGGCTTCGGCGCGATGACCCGCGAGGGCGAGGACGAAGAGGCGGTGAAGAAGATGTTCACACCCGAGTTCCGCAATCGCCTGGATGCCATCGTGCCGTTCGGCTATCTGCCGACCGAAGTCGTGGCGCGCGTCGTCGACAAGTTCATCCTGCAGCTCGAACTCCAGCTTGCCGACCGCGAGGTCCATATCAAGCTCGACGACGATGCGAAGGAATGGCTGACGACCAAGGGCTATGACAAGCTCTATGGCGCACGTCCGATGGGTCGCCTGATCCAGGAGAAGATCAAGCAGCCGCTGGCCGAGGAACTGCTCTTCGGCAAATTGGTTCACGGCGGCGAAGTGATGGTCCACCTCAAGGACGAGGCGGAGAAGGGCAAGTCGCTGAGCTTCGAAATCACGCCAGCGGCCCCCAAGAAGGGCAAGAAGGGTGGCAAGCCGAAAGTTGATGTCGGCGCCTAGGCGGCATCCGTTCAGCAATGCGAAAGCCTTTCTGGCGGAACCGGACGGCATGAAGTGTATTCTGAGTGCCGCCCTGTTCTTGGTCCCGACGCTTGCCGCTGCCGAAACCGTGACGCGGTGGACGCCCGAACGCATCGAGGCAGCAAAGGAGTCCGCCGCGGTGCGAAACATGAAGTCGGAGGCCGACGTCGTCAGCGGATCACCATCCGACCGGGGCGTCCATGGCGAAGTGGGCGTGGCGATCGGGACCGGTGGCTATCGTTCGGTCTTTGGCGCGGCTGCGCTGCCATTGGGACAAGATGGCGTTTTCGCCTTTTCGTTCGAGAACAGCCAGTTCGATCAGGGACAACGCTACCGGCGCCGCTGACGTTGCAGCATATTGGTTCCGCAACGACATTCGTTCATTGCGCAGCCATATTGAACGGTTATCTATACTGGCGTCGAAACAACGGGGTGACGGCGGTGAGATACAAGCGGACGGCGTTCGTAATCCTAGCAAGTCTGGCGCTCGTCGCCTTTTCCGGGGGGAATGGCGCCCAGTTGAAGCTCGCAATGGAAGATCGGACAGATCCCAACCCGCATCAGGTCGCCCTGGGCGTCGAGCTGGCCGGGATGTGCCTTGGCGTAGTAGTGAGCTGGAGCGAAAGACTCCGTCCCGGGATCGACTGAAACTTACAGGACGATCTGCAGACCGAGCTTTGCTGCGACTGCCTCGCCGTCCATTCTGTTGATCGTCTGCAACAACACGCCATTCAACCGCGCGTTTCGCGTCAGCCTATAATTGACGCCTACACCGGCTTCACCCCAGCTCGCGTCGACATCGCTATTCCCGATTGCATCTGCGAACCGTGCGCCAACACTTCCGTACTCCCGGGGCCGTGCGCCGCTGCTGGTGGCCGCAACAATCGCGCCAAAGGCAATTGCGCGAAGCTTTCGTTCTGCGCCGAAACGGTGAGAGACGACTGCGCCCAGCGTTCCCGTGAACCCCGTGTCGGCATTGTTACCTGTAAAGGGACGCGGGCTCCCGACATTGACGTAGCGCGCGCTATCGATGCGATTGTAGTCGAGCGCTACAAAGGGCGTCAGCCGTGTGGTCGCCGAAAGCCGAACGCCGAAACTGCCGGTCGTACCCACCCCGAGCGCATTGCCGTTGCTGGAGAGCTTCCAGCCAAGCGGCATGTGCCCGGTGGACATGGTGTCGAAGCTGCGATGGCCGGCAAGCGCCTGAAGCTCTAGTTCTACCCGAATTTGGGGCTGTCCGCTCAGCGCGACGGCAATCGAAGTTGAATCCGATGCGGCCAGAGCGAGAAACTCGTGGCGGCCTGGCTCGGCCACCGCGTGCGACCAGTCCTCGCCGTTAATGGTTGCGGGCAGGCCAGAACGTGGAGGCTCGGCTGGCCCAGCCGCGCCGCCATGTCGCTGCAGCTCGAAGCCGACGAGCGAAGGGGCGGCGTGTGCGGGCACCCCGACGGAAAGGGCGCTGACGGCAACAAAGGCTGGCCAGTGACGCATGATGCATGTGTACCCGCTTTCTCCCGTCGTCGTCTTAATAGCTATGGTTACGGAACGGGAATGACTTTCGGTCGAACTGCCCTGCAATATGAAATCGGCGCACTCCTGTAGTGTTTCGCTTGAAAGCGGACATGATTGCACCGATATTTGATGCATCCGGCCAATTGCGGTCGGGCAAAGGAGAGCTTTGAGATGGCCAATTGGGATCCACGGTCGACTGCGGCAGCAGCCGCCGCTGCCTCGGCCGGAACGCAGGCAGACGTCCGCGACGCCGGCCTGCGCAAATATATGTTGTCGGTGTACAACACGATGGCGTCGGGCGTCTTGCTGACCGGAGTCGTCGCGCTGCTGTTCGCACAGTCAGGTTTGGCCGTGCAGGTGCTGAACACGCCGCTGCGCTGGCTCATCATGCTCGCGCCGCTCGGCTTCGTGATGGTGCTCAGCTTCGGAATCAACCGACTGTCGACGACAGCCGCGCAGGGAATTTACTGGGCGTTCACGGTCGTCATGGGTCTTTCGCTGTCGTCGATCTTCCTGGTCTACACCGGCCAGTCGATCGCAACGACGTTCTTCGCGACAGCCGCCGCCTTCGCCGGTCTCAGCCTGTATGGTTACACGACCAAGCGTGATCTGTCGGCGTTCGGCACGTTCCTGATCATGGGCGTCGTCGGCCTGCTGGTGGCCATGGTGATCAACATCTTCGTCCAGTCGACTGCGCTGCAGATGGCGATCAGCTTCATCGGCGTGCTGCTGTTTGCAGGCCTTACGGCCTATGATACGCAGAAGATCAAGAGCATGTATTTCTATGTCGCAGGCAGCGACATGGTCGGCAAGTCGGTGATCATGGGCGCGCTGACGCTTTATCTCGACTTCATCAACATGTTCACCTTCCTCCTGCAGTTCATGGGCGACCGGCGCTAACCGCCACGTCCAGCCAATGGAATGAGGGCCCGGCGGCGCAATCCGTCGGGCCCTTTCATTTTGGGGAGGGCAAGCTGGGCCGGCCCTAGTCCCGCGCAGGCATCAACGCCGTATCGATTGCCTTCGCCTTCAGATAGGCGGGGCGCTCGCATATGCCGGCCCAGTAAGCCTCGAACGCGGGACGCTTTTCGATGCTGCCGAACGCCAATCCCCAGCCCACCTGAGACCCGACATACACATCGGCTGCGCTGAACCGGTCCCCGGCCACGCACGTCTTGCCACTGACAGCCGCTTCGAGCCCGTCCATGGCGGACTCGAAACTGCCATAGCCCGCCATGGCCGACTTGCCCTCCGGCACTTCGAAGCCGAGCCCTTTGTTGGTGATCGCCTGTTCAAGCGGACCCGCTGCGAAGAAGAGCCAGCGATAATAGTCGGCGCGAGCGCCCGTGTCAGGGGCCAGCGCGGCCCCGGGAAAGGCGTCCGCCAGATACGCGCAGATCGCCGCGCACTCGGTCACCACCGCATCGCCATGCCTGATTGCTGGAACCTTCCCCATCGGGTTGACCGCAAGATATTCGGGCGCCTTCATCGTGGTGCCATAGTCGAGCAATACCTGCTCATAGGGCTCGCCGACCTCCTCCAGCATCCAGCGGACAATCTGCCCGCGTGACATGGGGTTGGTGTAAAATGTGAGCTGCGCCATGATGCATCCTCCGAATCGTTTCTGAATGAGAACATAGATCGAACGATTGGGACTGTCACGCGTATCAGAGAGGACATGTTCACTTATGACCGACCGTCTGCCCGAAACCGAAAACTGGGTGAAATCAACGCAGATCGATCGCCGCCATGCGTTGATCGGCGGTGTTGCGATGGCCGGTTATGCCCTTGCAGCCCAACCGGTGGAAGCCGCGATCCAGACATCGGCCGACGGTCTCGACGCTGGCATGACGACCTTCACGGCGAGTGGCGGTCTCACCATGAATGCCTATCGAGCGCGTCCTGCCGGGAAACGCAATCTCCCCGTCATCATCGTCGTGCAGGAGATCTTCGGCGTCCACGAGTGGATCAAGGACATGTGCCGGCGACTGGCAAAGGCAGGCTATTACGCCATCGCGCCCGATTATTATCAGCGGCAGGGCGACGCCACCAAGGTCGCCGATATCGGAACGTTGTTCACGACCATCGTGTCGAAAGTGCCCGACGCACAGGTCATGGCCGACACCGACGCTGCCGTCGCCTTTGCCGCGAAAGACGGCGGGAGCGCGACACGGTTCGGTATCACCGGCTTTTGCTGGGGTGGGCGGATCACCTGGCTTTACGCCGCCCATAATCCGCGGCTGAAAGCAGGCGTCGCCTGGTACGGTCGATTGGCCGGAGCTGGCAACCCGCTGACACCCAAACAACCCATTGAGCTCATCCCGGCCATGCGCGCGCCCGTGCTCGGCTTCTACGGTGCGCTCGACAAAGGTATTCCCGTGGCCGACGTCGACAAGATGAATGCCGCGCTCAAGGCAGCTGGCAAGCCCTCGTCGCTGACCGCCTATCCCCAGGCCGACCATGGCTTCATGGCGGATTACCGACCTAGCTATAACGAAGCGGCGGCGAAGGATGGCTGGGCCAAAGCATTGGCGCATTTCAAGAAATACGTCTGAGGCGCGGACGTTCAAGCGCGCCGGGCGGCAAAAGGGTCGGGACACAAAACCGCATTGCCCGCACGGCGCAGCCTGCTAACCCTGCGGCAAGACTAAAAAGTTTCAGGGAGAGAGCCTTGTCCGACACGCGCGCCCAAGCGCCGGAAATCACAGCGCCTCGCGCCGCATCG
>JANMJZ010000076.1:0-17549 GCA_031371635.1 Sphingomonadales bacterium
GTCTATGGCGCGCGCCGGATCCTTGATGAAAACATCATCCCGCCCGAGCTGATTCTAGCCAACCCGCAGTTCCGGGGCGAAATCGTCGGCAGCCGCCCGCCGCACGGCATCTGGTCGCACATCTGCGGCATCGACCTCGTCCGGACCGGCCCTGGCGACTTCTGGGTTCTGGAGGATAACGCCCGCACCCCCTCGGGCGTCAGCTACATGCTGGAAAACCGCGAGGCGATGATCCGCCTGTGTCCGGAACTGTTCCGGAAATACAACGTCCAGCATGTCGACAGCTATGGCGACAGCCTGCTGCAAACGCTGCGCTCGGTCGCCCCGGCAAGCGCGGGCAGCGATCCGGTCTGCGTCATCCTGACGCCCGGGCGTTTCAATTCGGCCTATTACGAACATAGTTTTCTGGCCGACTCGCTCGGCATCGAACTGGTGGAAGCGGCCGATCTGGAGGTCGATGACGATATCGTCTGGATGCGGACGATCACCGGCCGGGTACGGGTGGACGTCATCTATCGCCGCATCGACGACGATTATATCGACCCGCTCGTCTTCCGGCCGGATTCCATGCTCGGCGTTCCAGGGCTCATTGCGTCTTATCGCGCGGGCAAGGTGGCCATCGTCAATGCGCCCGGCACCGGCATCGCCGACGACAAGGCGATCTACAGCTACATGCCAGAGATCGTGAAGTTCTACGCGGGTGGCGAGCCGATGTTGCCAATCGTCGAGACATGGCGCTGCCGCGAACCCCAGGCGCTGAAATATGTGCTCGACAATCTGCCTGAGCTCGTCGTGAAGCTGGTCGACGGTTCGGGTGGCTATGGCATGCTCGTCGGCCCGACCGCGTCGAAACAGGAAATCGAGGATTTCCGGGCTGCGCTGATCGCCGAGCCGCATCGCTACATCGCGCAGCCCACGCTGGCACTTTCGACGGTCCCGACCCTGGTCGAAAGCGGCGTCGCTCCGCGGCACGTGGACTTTCGCCCCTTTGTGCTGAGTGGTGCTCAGGGCGTGAAGGTCATTCCGGGCGGTCTGACGCGCGTTGCCCTGCGCGAAGGTTCGCTGGTCGTGAATTCGAGCCAGGGTGGCGGCACCAAGGATTCGTTCGTCCTGATGGACGATGGCGAAAGCGGAGGCGACGCCTGATGCTGAGCCGTACCGCCGCCTCGCTCTACTGGATGGGTCGCTACGTCGAGCGTGCCGAATTCACCGCCCGACTGGTCGAAGCGACCGTGCGCCTCGACGCGCTGTCGTCGCGCCCGGCGGGCGAAGCGGCATGGGCATCCGCGCTTGCCGTGATCGAGGCTGAGGCAGCTTTCAAGGCAATCGGCGAGAAGCTGAACCCGAAGAATGTAGCGCGCTTCCTGACGCTGTCGACGGCGCATCGCGGTTCGGTGGTGTCCTGCCTCGACCTCGCCCGGGGCAATGCAAAGGCCGTGCGCACCGCGCTGAGCCGCGATGCCTGGGCCACGATCAACCGCGCCTGGCTGCTCTTCAACGGTCGTACCAGCCCGGGCGATACCCAGGCGACGCTGGCGCTCATGGAGCAGGCACAGAATGAAACGCGCGGCTTCGAAGGGGCCATCGGCCGGATGCTGCGCAATCCCGCCTCGTGGTTCATCCGCCTCGGCGCGACGATCGAACGCGCCGACAACACCGCGCGCCTGATAGACGTCAAATATCATATCCTGCTGCCTGAGGGGGAGCGCATCGGCGGCGCGGTCGATCGCGACCAGTGGACGACGATCCTGCAAACACTCGCTGCCGTGAACGCCTATCGCTGGCTGTACCGCGAAGGGCTGGAGGCAAGATCGGTCTGCGAATTGCTGATCCTGCGCCGCGAACTGCCCCGCTCGCTGGCCGCCAGTGCCGAGGAGGTCGTGCTCCACCTGAATGCGCTGGGCAAGCAGACCGGCTTCCAGGGAGAAGCCGATCGCCTTGCACGCCTGCGCCATGCACGGCTGGGCGAAACAAAGATCGGCACGATCCTGAAGGGCGGACTTCACCAGTACGTCGAGAATTTCATCGAGGAGAACGCCGCGCTCGACCAGGCAATCTCCCAGCAATTCAAGTTTATATGACATGCGCCTGAGCATCGACCACCACACCCGCTATCGCTTCAGCGTTCCACAGGCCCGCGTGGTGCAATTGTTGCGCGTTACGCCGAGCGATTACGCCGCGCAGACCGTGATCGACTGGCGCATCGACGTCGATTGCGATGCGCGCCTGCGCACGGGGCTCGACGGCTACGGCAACCCGACGACGATGCTCTATATCGACGGCCCGATCGACGCGCTCGAGCTCACCGTCCGCGGTGAAGTCCTGACCGAAGATCAGGCGGGCGTCGTCAAGGGCGCGCACGAACCGCTGCCGCCGCTGTATTTCACGCGGCCGACACCCTCGACGCAGATCTGCGATTCGACGCGCGATTTCGCCCAGATGATGCGCGGCAGCGACTGGCTCGAACGCATCCACGCGTTGAACACCGCCGTTGGCGGCGCGATCCGGATCGAGGCGGGACGCGGGCCGGTGGGGCGGACGCCCGGCGAGATCCTGGAAAGCGGGCACGGCACGACGCGCGATGCCGCGCATCTGCTCGTGGCCGTCGCACGCGCCAGCGGATGCCCCTCGCGAATCGTATCCGGGCACAGCCTCCACGGTCCCAACCGCGGGCTGCGCCGATCTGCGCATTATTGGGCCGAAATCTTCATCGACCGGCTCGGCTGGGTGGGACTCGACCCCAGCTCAGGTTTCAGCCCAGACGAAAGCTACGTCCGGGTCGCAGTCGGACTCGACGCCTATGACTGCACCCCCGTATCGGGCACGCGCGTCGGCGGCGGCATCGAGGAACTCGATGTCGACGTGCGGGTTGAGCCGGCCGGGAGCCAGCAACAATGACCTATTGCGTCGGCGTACTGGTCCGCGACGGACTGGCGATGATTGCCGATACCCGCACTAACGCCGGCATCGACAATATCTCTATTTACAAGAAGCTCCACGTTCTAGCCGACAATGAGCGGCAACAGATCTACGCTTGCACGGCGGGCAGCCTGTCGGTCACACAGTCGATGTTGTCGATGCTGGAGGAAGGTCTGCCCTGCTCCGACGACAGCGGCATCGCGCGGTCGATCGCCGCACAGCCGAGCATGTTCCGCGTCGCACAGCTCGTCGGAGAGGCGCTGACGACGGCCAAGCGCGCGATCGGTGCCACGCTCGAAGGGACGCGAATCAGCGCCAGCGCGTCAGTCCTCGTCGGGGGTCGCACCGGCGGGCCCGACCACTGGGGGCCGCTGATGCTGTTCCAGATCTATGCCGAGGGCAATTTCATCGAATGCCAGCCCGACGCGCCGTTCCTGCAGATCGGCGAACTGAAATACGGCAAGCCGATCCTCGACCGCACGCTCACTTTCGATTCGGGGCTGGACGAGGCCGTGAAAGTCGCGCTCATCTCCTTCGATTCGACGATGCGCTCGAACCTGTCGGTCGGCCGGCCGCTCGACCTCGTAGCGCTCCCTGCCGACCCTTTAAAGCCGCTGGTGACTCGCCGGCTCGCCGAGGACGACGCCTATTACAACCAGTTATCGACCGACTGGAGCCGCATGATGAACGAGTGCCGGATGGCGATCTCAGACCCGCCCTTCATGACCGGCTGAGCGCCGTGCTTTTCTAGAACTTTCGTCCGTCGGGCGCGCCGGGCAGCCCCTCGCCGCGCAGCGATTGCGCCACTTCGGCCTCGACCATCCGCCGCCAGCCAGCGGGGCCCAGCTGCTCCAGCGGCTGGAACCGCGCCTTGTATTCCATGCGCTTGGAACCCGCGACCCAATAGCCGAGGTAGACATAGTCGAGGCCGGACGAAGCCGCGCGCTCGATATGATCGAGGATGATGAACGTGCCGAGGCCCGCGCGCCCCTCGTCCTCGGGCGCAAAGAAGCTGTAGATCATCGACAGGCCGTCGCTCTGCCGGTCGGTAATGCACGCACCGACCAGCTTGCCGGGTCGTCCGTCGGTCGACGGCTCGCGATATTCGATGACCTGGGTGTCGACCGACGAATGTTCGACCATGTCTGCGAAGTCGAGCTCGTCCATGCCTGCCATCCCGCCCCCGGCATGGCGCGAATCCAGGTAGCGGCGCATCAGGTCATATTGTTCCTGCGTCGACCACGGCTGGCAGGCCGTAACCTCCAGATCCGCATGGCGCTTGAGCAATTTGCGCTGCGTGGCGCTGGGAGCAAATTCATGGGCCAGCACGCGAACCGACACACAGGCGCCACAATCGACGCATGACGGTCGATAGGCGACACCCTGGCTGCGCCGGAAACCAATTCGGCCCAGCGCATCGTTCAACTCGGTCGCCTGCGGGCCGGCGAGCTCGGTAAAGACCTTTCGCTCGGTCCGGCCCGGAAGGTACGGGCACGGGCTCGGGGTGGTCACGAAGAAGCGGGGGAAACGGAAGGGCGCTGTCACAAGAAAGGTTATGCGTCGCCCGACGACTTATTAAAAGCTCATTTACCATCAAAGAAGGTTAACGGTTAGCCAAACCGTAAAGCTGCGGTAGCGGTCACCCCAGCTCGACCAGTTTCACCTCATAGGCGCCTGCGACAAGCGCGGCGACGAGCCGGTTCAGATGCTCCTGGTCGCGGGTCTCGCACTCGACGTCGAGGGTCAGGCCCTTGGCCGGCAGGTTGGTGAAGATGCGCTGGTGCGACAGTTCGAGAATGTTCACGCCCTGCTCGTCGAAAACGCGGGCGACGTTGAACAGTGCGCCCGGCCGGTCCTGCAGGCGGATGCGCAGGCGCGCCAGCCGCCCCGACCGCGCCAGATCGCGCAGCAGGACATTAGCCAGCAGGCGCGTGTCGATCTTGCCCCCGCACAGCACGACGCCCACGGTCTTGCCGGCAAAGCGCTCCGGATGCGCCAGCAGCGCGGCAAGCCCGGCGGCCCCCGCCCCTTCGACGACCGTCTTTTCGATCTCGAGCAACAACGCGACCGATTTTTCCAGGTGGCGTTCGGCCACCAGGACGATATCGTCCGCGACCGCGCGCACGATCTCGCGCGTTAGCAAGCCGGGGTGCTTGACTGCGATGCCCTCGGCCAGCGTGTCGCCCTCGGCAGGCATATCTAGACCATTGAGCAGCGAATACATCGACGGATAAAGTTCCGCCTGAACCCCGATCACCTCTAGTTCGGGCTTGAGTGCCTTTGCCGCCGTGCCGACGCCTGACAGCAATCCACCGCCGCCTATCGGAATGGCCAGCATATCGATATCCGGCGCATCGGCCATCATCTCCAGCGCGATCGTGCCCTGCCCCGCAATGATCTCGGCATCGTCGAAGGGGTGGACAAAAGTCAGGTCGCGCGCTGTCTCGAGCTCGCGGGCATGGGCATAGGCCGCATCGAACGTTTCGCCGAACAGGATGACTTCGGCGCCGTGCCCCTGCGTCTGCATGACTTTGTTGGTGGGGGTCGGGACCGGCATCACGATTGTCACGGGCACGCCAAGCCGCGCGCCATGATAGGCGAGACCCTGTGCGTGGTTGCCGGCGGACGCGGCAATGACGCCTCTCGCACGCACATCCTGCGGCATCAGCAACAGTTTGTTGAGCGCACCCCGTTCCTTGTAGGCGGCGGTGAACTGGAGGTTCTCGAACTTCAGCCACACCTCTGCGCCCGTCAGCTTCGACAGGGTGATGCTCTTGAGTGTCGGCGTGCGGACCACCTGCCCCGCAATGCGCGCGGCAGCGGCCCGAACATCGGCGAGCGTCACGGGGGACACGAAAGGAGTGGATGCATCGGCCATATGCCAGCGCCCCTAACCTCATCTGGCGCACCCGGCAAACGCCCGCTATGCCCCCTCCCCATGGCAAAACTCGCATTCATCGGTCTGGGCGTCATGGGCGGGCAGATGGCCAAGCACCTGGCGGCGGCAGGGCACGACCTCACTGTCTACAATCGCACGCGCAGCAAGGCGGACGCCTGGGTCAGCGAACATGGGCAGGGCCGCGCAACCGCTGTCGACAGCCCGGCCGATGCGGCATTCGATGTCGAGGCGGTGATCGCCTGCGTCGGCAATGACGACGATCTCGCGTCGGTGACCCTCGGTCGCGACGGCGCATTCCGGGCAATGACAAAGGGCAGCGTGTTCATCGACCACACCACCGTGTCCGCGAAAATTGCCCGGCAGCTCGCCGTAGAGGCAAAGGGGATGGGGCTGCACAGCGTCGACGCGCCCGTGACGGGCGGCCAGGTCGGCGCGCAGAACGGCACGTTGACCCTGATGTGCGGCGCAACCGAAAAAGGCATCGCCGCCGCATCGCCGTTCATGCAGGCCTATTCGAGCCGTATCGTCCATGTCGGCGCCCCCGGCGCGGGCCAGACGACGAAGATGGCCAACCAGATTGCCTTCGCCGGCACGATCCAGTCGCTTGCCGAAGCGCTGCGCTTCGCACAGGCCGCCGAGCTCGACCTCGACCGCGTCTACGAAAGCATTTCGGGCGGCGCCGCCGGCAGCTGGCAAATGACCAACCGCTGGGCGACGATGGTCAGCGACGAATTCGATTTCGGCTTTGCGATCGACTGGATGCGCAAGGACCTTGGCCTCGCGTTCGAGGAAGCGCGCGCCAACGGCGCGACCTTGCCGGTCGCTGCACTCGTCGATCAGTTCTACGCCGATGTGCAGGCCATCGGCGGCGGCCGGCAGGATACCAGCGCCATCGTCCGGCGGCTGCGCAAGGACTGAAAAACAACATTTTTTAAGAAAAGATCGTTCCGCTTCGACATCGAATTGGAACCGGCACGCTCAGTTGTCGTTCTGGAATGACAACCCTGTCACTAGATGGCCCGAGAGATGACTGCCAAGATTCTGATTGTCGAAGACGAGATGCTCGTTGCTTGTGAGGTCGAGGCTGTTCTCGGCGACCTCGGGCATCAGGTCGTGGGCATTGCGCCCGATCTCGACACGGCAATGGAACTGGCAGCGCAGCCGATCGATCTGGCGCTGGTCGATCTTAATCTGCGCGACGGACTCACTGGCCCTGAAATCGGACGTCGTCTCGGTGAACGCGGTCATGTTGCGGTGCTCTTTGTCACGGCAAATCCGCGCATTCTTGGCGATGGCACTGCGGGCGCCATCGGCGTGCTGACCAAGCCGACCGACGAAAACGCAGTCAAGGCGGCCGTCGACTATGCCTTGCGGGTAAAGGCGGGCGACGAGTCGGCGACGCCGCCTCAGGGCCTACGCCTCTTTTCGAAAGCGGCCTGACACTTATTCACAGCCGTACCAGCCGTCGCAACTCGACGTCGATGGTGACCTTCAATCCCTCCCGCAGCCATTCGCGTCGAAGCTTGCCCCCCAGCTGCTGAACGACGCTCATGTCGGCGAGCCGTGTCCCGAAGCCCTGACGGACGGGCTCGCCTGTTACTTCCGGCCCACCGCGTTCAGTCCAGATGGCCTTCATCGCCTTGCCATCATTCGAAATGTCGATCGTGACTTCGCCGTCGGGGGCTGCCAGCGCGCCATATTTCGCGGCATTGGTCGCAAGCTCATGAAACACCAGTGCAATGGGCGTCGCGCCCCGGTCGTCCAGCGCCACGTCGTCGCCCGCAATTTGCAGGCGACCGTCGGCGTGCGCCGGATAGGCGCTCAGCAGATCGTGCAGCATGGTTTTCAACGTGACGTCGCCGAAGCTCGGTCGCGACTCCTCACTATGGGGGCGGACGAATTCATGAGCCCGGCCCAGCGCGGCAACTCGTGCTCGAAGGTCGTCAGCAAAGTTTTTAACGGCAGGGTCGCGACGGGCGGACAGGCTGATCAGGCCGCCGATTACCGCGAAAATATTCTTTATCCGGTGACTGAGCTCGCGGTTCAGGATCTCGTTCTGCGCAGACGTGCGCTTCTGCTCGTCGATATCCGTGCACGTTCCGATCCAGCGCGTGATTTTCCCGCTGTGATCGCGAACCGGCAGGGCACGCCCCAGTGTCCAGCGGTAATCCCCGCTGCGATGGCGCAGGCGGTATTCGACTTCGTAGGGCTCGCCGGTTCTGAGGCTATGACGCCACCGCTCCCAGGCCCGGTCCTGATCGTCCGGGTGGAACATGTGATTCCAGGCTTCGCCATCGGTCGATCCCGGGGGGACGCCCGTGAATTCGTACCAGCGTGCGTTGTAATAGTCGTGAAAGCCATCCGGCCGCGTCGACCAGACCATCTGCGGCATCGCGTCGGTAAGGATTGAAAAGCGCGCGTTGCTCTCTCGCAACGCATCGGACATGTCCGCGCCATCGCCCTCAGGCGCCAGTCCGGACAGCAGCGCGCCCGCTTCGGAAGACTCTGACATATTTTGCTGGGCAATTTCGGACGGTGGGATTGGTTCGATCGCCATTAATTAAAGGGTCTTTGCCAGGGAAGTTCGTGCCCGAAACGTCTTGGCCATGGATTGCGTTCCGTGCCCCCCTGTCCTACGCGATGCTGATCTGCCATCGTCAATAAATGATGACCAATCTTCACTTTTTCAGACCCTCCATTCGTCGTGCGCACGGGGCGCTTCAACGGCTTTTTTTTGCAAACACGTGGGACTTTCGTGACCTTTGGAGGGGCGCGCCGCTGGCGATTCTCTTGGTCGCCGGACCGGCATTCGCCGACGGTCTCGTCGATAACGTCAACGGCATCACGCTCGACGAAAAAGGTCAGCTTGTCCGCTTCACCGGGCTGACCGTCACGCCTGAGGGCAATGTCGGACGGCTGATCCGCCAGGGCGAGAAGCCGTCGACCGACAAGAACTGGCGGGCCGACTGGCGGTTGGATGGCAAGGGCCGCACCTTGTTGCCCGGGCTGTTCGACGCGCACGGTCATGTGATGGGTCTGGGAATCGCGGCGCTCACGCTCGACCTGTCGGACACAAAGTCGCTGGCCGAAGCACAGGCGAAGATCGCCGATTATGCCAAAGCCCACCCCGAGCGCCGCTGGATCCTCGGGCGCGGATGGAATCAGGAGGTCTGGCGCTTGGGGCGCTTCCCGACCGCCGCCGATATCGACGCCGTGGTCGCCGACAAGCCGGTGCTCCTCGAGCGCGTCGACGGCCATGCCCAATGGGGCAATTCCGCGGCGCTCGCGGCGGCCGGTATCACCGCAAAAACTGTGTCTCCCCCGGGCGGCAGGATCGAAAAGCTTGCGAGCGGCGCGCCGGCAGGCGTGCTCGTCGATGGCGCGACATCGCTGGTGGAAAAGGCGGTGCCTCAACCGCTGCCCGCCGAACGCGACCTGGCGCTCGCGACCGCACAGGACATTCTTCTGTCGCTGGGCATCTCTGCGATCGCCGACATGGGGACCAGCCCGGAGGACTGGAACACGATGCGCCGTGCCGGGGACAAGGGCGCGCTCCGCGTCCGGTTCGTCAGCTATGCCAACAGCATCGACACGGCCGTCTCGATCGCCGGGGCAGGGCCGACACCGTGGCTCTACGGTGACCGGCTACGCATGGTCGGCATCAAGGTCTATGCGGACGGCGCGCTCGGATCGCGCGGCGCCTGCCTGAAGCAGCCCTATGCCGATGCGCCGGGCCAGACCGGGCTGTGCTTCCTCGACGATACAAAGATGCGCAACATCATGAGCCGCGCGGCGATGAACAATTTGCAGGTTGCGACGCACGCAATTGGTGACGCAGCAAACGCGCAAGTGCTTTCGGCGATCGAGGAGCTGGTGCAGACTTACAAGGGCGACCGCCGCTGGCGTATCGAACACGCGCAGATCATTGACCCTGCCGACCTGCCGCGCTTTGGCCGGAACGGCATCATCGCCTCGATGCAACCCGTCCACCAGACGAGCGACCGGACCATGGCCGAAGCGCGGCTCGGCCCGGCCCGGCTCACTGGCGCCTACGCCTGGGCCTCTATGCTCAGGAACGGCAGCACGCTTGCCTTCGGGTCCGACGTGCCGGTCGAAAGCGCGAACCCCTTCCCCGGCCTTGCCGCCGCCATCACGCGCGAAGGGGCCGACGGCCAGCCGTTCGGCGGATGGCAGCCGCAGGAGCGGATCGCTCGCGAACAGGCCCTGGCCGCCTTCACGACCGGCGCCGCCTTCGCCGGACAGGCCGAGGATCGCATCGGGCGCCTGTCGCCAGGCTACCGCGCCGACTTCATCCTGGTAAATGTCGACCCCATGCTATCGACTCCGGCCGAGCTGCGCGCGACCAAAGTCGACGAAACCTGGGTCGGCGGTAAGCGCGCCTTCAGGGCGAAGTGACGAGCGCGGTCAGCGTGCCCGGCGTCAGCACCTGCGGCAATGTCTGTGCCTCGCCGCCCTTGGGATAGAACAGATAGAGCGGCACGCCGGAGCGGCCCTGTGCCTCGAGGAACCGGCCGATCACCGGATCGCTGCGCGTCCAGTCGCCGACGAGCACGGCGACATTGCCGCCCTTGAATGCAGCCTCGACCGACGGCTGCTCGATCGCGACCCGCTCGTTGACCTTGCAGGTCAGGCACCAGTCGGCGGTAAAATAGACGAATACCGGCCGCCCTTCGGCCCGCAACGCCGCAAGACGCGTCTCGCTGAACGGTTCGGCATTCAATTCCGAAGGCGCAGTCGCAGCGGCAGCGGCAGCTGAAGCGACGGGAAGATAGGCAATCGCGATCGCCGATGCGGCAACGGCAACCAGCGCCCCGATCGCGAGGCCCGCCTTGCCCTTCGCCTGCCTTAGCCCGACCCACCAGAAAGCGAGCGCCGCCCCGAGTGCAGCGAGCAGCGCCACCGTCACCGCATCGCTGCCTGCCTGCCGCCCCAGCAGCCAGACGAGCCCGAGCGCCGTCAGGAACATGGGAATGCTGAGGATCCGCCGCATCGTCGCCATCCATGCACCCGGCCTCGGCAGCCCACGGCGCAGGGCGGGGATGAAGCCCAGCAACAGGAACGGCAGCGCAAGGCCGAAGCCGAGCCCGGCAAACACCGCCAGCGCTGCCGCCAGCGGCAGCACGAGCGCCGCACCCAGCGCCGCGCCCATGAACGGCCCGGTGCACGGCGTGGCGATGAACGCCGCCAGCGCGCCGGTCGCGACACTGTTCGTGCTCGCCAGCCCGCCGCCGACCGTCGGCAGTTCAAACAGCCCGGCGAAGTTGAGCGCAATCGCCGCGACCAGAACCAGCAGCGCTACAATGACGCGCGGATCCTGCAACTGGAACGCCCATCCTACGCTCGACCCTGCCGCGCGCAGGGCCAGGATCGCGGCGCCCAGACCGACGCAGACCAGCACGGCGCCAAGCGTATAGCCAAGGGCATCGCGCCGCGCGCTGCGCTCGTCACCCCCGGCCTTGGCGAGGCTCAGCGCCTTGAGGCTCAGGATCGGAAAGACGCAGGGCATGACGTTCAGGATGAGTCCGCCGATAACGGCTCCTCCCAGCGCGAGCATTATTGCCGACCAGCTGCCGCCGGACGAGGGCAGCGGCGGCACCGCGCCTGCCGTCGCCGTGATCGTCAGGCCGCGCCCATCGCCCGTCGACAGCACGCCGGCCACCGGCAGCGCGCCGCCTTCGGGAACAGCGAGCTCCACAGTCAGCAGGTCGCCTTCGCGCCCGAACTTTTGCGGCGCTGCATCGACGATCAGGCCGTTGCTTGCCGGAAAGAAGTGCGGATCGATCAACGCCGCCCCAGCCGGAAAGGGGATGGCGAGGCGTAGCAGCTTGCCCGCGCGCTCGTACCGGGCAGTTGCGCCCAGCGGCGTCGGCAGCTGGGTACGCCAGCCGTCGAACCGGCCCCGCGCGTCGGGCGAGCCGTCGCCAATTGTCAGAGTCGTCGAAAGTGCCGCGCGCTGCGGCACGCAGATCTGGTCTGTACAGGCGAGATAGTCGAGCTTGAGAGCGACCGGCAGCTTCGTTCCCACGGCCAAGCCCGGCGGCAGCGTCAAGGGCACAAGCAAGGCGTGCGGGCCTTCGAACACATAGTTCATCAGATCGCCGATCACGAGCGGCTGCGGTACTGGAAAGGCAGCCTTGCCGGTAGTCGCACCCTTGGGCAGGGTCCAGTCAAAGCGCGGTTCGAACCCGGCTTCGCCCGGATTCGACCAATATCCATGCCAGCCGGCTTCGGGCTGCATCGCGACTGCAAGCATGACGGTTTTGCCGGGCGCGGGTGTCGCGCTTTCAGCAACAAGGGTTGCCACGATATGGTTGGGTTCCGCGTGGAGCGGCGACAAGCCGAGCAAACTCAGCACCGCCGACAGCAGTGTCACCAGACTGAAACGCCGTGCCGTCATGTCGTGCTTGTCTCCCTCGCCGCACCTCCATACGGTTCGCGGCACGATTTCGATACGGTGAAAGGCATTACGGATGATCCGACTCCTTGCGGCCCTTGCGGTGGCTGCTCTGCCCGCCGCACTGATCGCCCAGCCGGCACCGCCGCCCAAGCTGTTGGTTGTAATCTCGGTCGATCAGTTTTCTGCAGACCTATTCGCCGAATATCGTGCGCATTTCACCGGTGGCCTGAAGCGCCTGTCGGATGGCGTCGTCTTTCCGAGCGGCTACCAGAGCCACGCCGCGACCGAGACCTGTCCCGGTCATTCGACGATCCTCACCGGATCGCACCCGGCGCGGAACGGTATTATCGCTAACAGCTGGATCGACCAGAGCATCGCCAGCCGCAAGGACACCGGCGTCTACTGCGCCGAAGATGTGAGCAGGGGTGCGTCTAGCAGCTCGAAGGACTATGTGCCCTCGCCCGTGCATCTGCTCGTCCCGACGCTCGGCGACCGGATGAAGAGCGTCAATCCGGCTTCCCGCGTGGTCGCTGTGTCAGGCAAGGATCGTGCCGCGATCATGATGGGCGGGCACAAGACCGACCAAATCTGGTTCCTGAACCCGCGCGATTTCGCTAAATTTGAAACGCTCTATGATCATACGGGCGCCGCACCGGCCTCGGTCGGTCGCGCAAATGCGGGGATCGAAGCGGCATTGGCAAAGCCCGCAAAACCGATGATGCTTTCCGCTCTTTGTGCGACCCGTAGCCGGGGCGTTCCGATTACGGCGACGAAATCCGTCGGCGAAGGACGTTTCGCGAGGCCCGCAGGGGACAAGAAGCTGTTCCGCGCATCGCCCGAGTCCGACGCGGCGACACTGACGCTCGCAGGTGACCTGATCAGCGAAATGAAACTGGGTCACGGTAATGCCACCGACCTTATTGCGGTCGGCGTCTCGGCGACGGATGTCGTCGGCCACGCCTATGGCACCGAAGGTAGCGAGATGTGCCTGCAGCTCGAAGCGCTTGATCGGAACTTGGGTCGGTTCTTCGACCGGCTCGACAAGGCAAGGATCGACTATGTGGTTGCGCTGACCGCCGATCACGGCGGGCATGACACGGTCGAGCGCAACGACGCGAACGGCATTCCCGAAGCCGCCCGGATCCCCGAGACGCTTTCAGCCCGTGCCGTCGGCATGACGATTGCGACCGAACTGGGCCTCACGAAGTCGGCCCTTGTCGGCGCGGAACCGGCGGGCGATGTCTGGCTCGATGCCTCGATGCAGGCCGACAAGAAGCCCCTCGCCCTTTCGCGTGCCACGGCGCTGTTCCTCGCCAGTCCGCTCGTAGCGGCTGTCTTCACCGCTGCTGAGATCGAAGCAGCATCGGCATCTGAGGGGCCGCCCGAGAGTTGGACGCTGATCCAGCGCGCGAAGTCCTCCTATTACCGCGGCCGATCGGGTGACCTGATCGTGATGCTCAAGCCGCGGATCACGCCGATCCCGCTATCGGTCGCTGCCGGCAATTATGTCGCAACGCATGGCAGCCCCTGGGACTATGACCGCCGCGTGCCGATGTTGTTCTGGCGCAAGGGGCTCGCACCGTTCGAACAGCCTAACAGCGTTGAAACGGTGGACATCCTGCCGACGCTGGCCGGACTGATCGGACTGTCGGTTGCAAAGCGCGAGATCGACGGGCGCTGCCTGGACCTGATCGCAGGCCCTGGGAGCAGCTGCCCAGCCAATTAGCGGCTGTCGGTCACCTTGATCCCCGCGGCGAGCTTGTTGGTGCCGATCTTCAGCGGCTCGTGGCTCCAGTCGGCGACGAACGTCGTGCCGAAACCCGCACCGGGGGCGATCGACGCATCATTGCCTTCGACCACCAGCCCTGCCGATGGATTGGCACGCGCCTCGGCAGCGACGGCGATAATCGCCGAATGGTTTTCCTTGTTTTTGCCCACGACGAAGACGTTGCCCGCGATACGCCCGGTCGAACCATTCGGCAGGTCGATCGCATAGTTGGTTTCGCGTCCCGCCGAATCGTCGAAGCTCGAATCGGTCACTATCGTCCGCGCCGCCCGGCTTTTCAGATAATGGCCGCCGGTTCCCCGCTCAAAGCGAACACGATTGACTGTCAGCGTGCCCGCGCCCCCCACGTAGATCGAATGCGAGCACATGCCACCAGGACAGCCGCCGAGCCCTGAAAAGGTTGAGCGCTCGATCGTGATACTGCCGCCCGGGTCGTCTGCGGTCAGGATACCCTGTTCGGAATCGAGAAACGTCGCACGGGCTACCGTCAGGTCGCCTTTTTCGAGCCGGATGCCGACGCCGTTGCGGTCAGGCACACGAATGCCCTTGAAGACCAGTCCGTCGACGGTCGCGCTCAGACCGCGCAGAACCAAAGTCCCCTTCCCGTCGCACGCCCCGCCCTCGAAGATGGCGGTCGATGGCGTTGCCGCCCGGATCGTCAGATTCGCCCCGCCGAAAACGGCGCAGTCGGGATAGCGGCCGGGCGCGACAGTGATCGTGCCGCTTCCCTCTCCGATCGACTTCACGGCATCGTCGAGCCGGTAGAAGCTGCGCCCACTTTCCTCCACGCGAAAGCTGCCACCCGATTGCGCAAGTGCCGGGCTTGCGAGCAGGACAAGAGCGAGCGATCGGGTGCGATTGGCCATGGCGCCCGATACCAGCCGTTCAGCGGTCAATCCAGATTTGGCCGCAACCAGCGCCGTGCCGTTTCGGGATCGACGCCGCGCCGGTCGGTATAGTCGGCCAGCTGGTCCTCGCCGACCCGCGCCACGCCGAAATACTCGGCCTGTGGATGACCAAAGTAGAAGCCCGAGACGGCAGCCGTCGGCCACATCGCAAAGCTTTCCGTCAGGGTCAGTCCGGTGTGGGTCGGTGCGTCGAGCAGATCGAACAGGATCGGCTTCAGTGAATGGTCCGGGCATGCGGGATAGCCCGGCGCCGGGCGGATACCGCGATATTCCTCTTTGATCAGCGCTTCGTTGGTCAGCTGCTCACCCGGCGCATAGGCCCAGAGCGTTGTGCGAACGTACTGGTGCAGCCGTTCGGCGAACGCCTCGGCAAACCGGTCGGCAAGCGCCTTGAGCAGGATGTCCGAATAATCGTCCTTGTCCGCTTGAAAGCGCGCAAGATGCGGCTCGATGCCATGGATTCCGACGGCAAAGCCGCCGATCCAGTCGCCGTCGTGGTCGATGAAATCGGCGAGGCACATGTTGGCGCGGCCTTCCCGCTTGGCGATCTGCTGGCGCAGGAAGGGCAAGCGGACATGCTCCTCGACATCGACGAGATGCACGATGACGTCGTCGCCTTCGCGGCGGCAAGGCCAGAGGCCCGCCACACCCTTTGCCGTCAGCCATTTTTCTTCGATGATCTTCGCAAGCATCGCCTGCGCATCTTCCCACAAGCTCCGTGCGCTCTCGCCCACAATGTCGTCGGTCAGAATCGCGGGATAGTTCCCGTGCAATTCCCAAGCGCGGAAGAAAGGCGTCCAGTCGATCACGTCGGCCAGATCGCGTAGATCCCAATGATCGAACGCATGCACACCGGGCAGCTCGGGCGGGGGGGGCTTCAGATGGTGATCATAGGGAAAGGCGTTTGCCCGCGCATCCTCGATCGAAACTAGTGCATTCTGGCCCTTCCCTGCTCGCACCTCGCGAACGTGCGCATAATCATCGGCGAACGACTTCACATAGGCATCGCGTCCGGTGTCGCTGACCAGTGCCGTGGCCACGCCCACGGCACGGCTTGCGTCGAGCACATGGATCACCGGCCCGTCATAGGCCTCGTCGATTCGTAGCGCAGTGTGGACCTTAGACGTGGTGGCACCACCGATCAGCAGCGGCATGGACATGTTCGCGCGCTGCATTTCCTCGGCCACCGTCACCATCTCGTCGAGCGAGGGCGTAATCAGGCCCGACAGCCCGATGATATCGGCGTCGTTCTCGTTCGCGGCTTCGAGTATCTTCGTCCACGGTACCATGACGCCAAGATCGATCACCTCATAGCCGTTGCATTGGAGAACCACGCCGACGATGTTCTTGCCGATGTCGTGTACGTCGCCCTTGACGGTCGCCATCACGATCTTGCCCTTGGCGCGCGCGCCGGGCTCCTTCGCCGCCTCGATGAACGGGATGAGGTGCGCAACCGCCTTTTTCATGACGCGCGCCGATTTGACCACCTGCGGCAGGAACATCTTCCCGCTGCCGAACAGGTCGCCGACCACGTTCATGCCGTCCATGAGCGGCCCTTCAATGACTTCGATAGGGCGCGCGAACTGCTGGCGACATTCCTCGGTATCGTCGACGACATACATGTCGATGCCTTTGACCAGCGCATGTTCGAGCCGCTTGTTTACCGGCCAGCCGCGCCATTCCTCGGCGGCCTTTTCCTGTTCGGGCGAGGTACCCTTGTAGCTTTCGGCAAGCGCGATCAGCCGTTCGGTCGCGCCCTCATCGCGGTTGAGGATGACATCCTCGCACGCCTCACGCAGGTTCGCGTCAATCGCGTCATAGATGTCCAATTGCCCGGCATTGACGATCGACATGTCGAGGCCGGCGGGAATGGCGTGGTAGAGGAACACGCTGTGCATTGCGCGGCGCACGGTTTCGTTGCCGCGGAAGCTGAACGACAGGTTCGACAGCCCGCCCGAAAAATGGACATGCGGGCAACGGGTCTTGATCTCCTTCACCGCCTCGATGAAATCGACCGCGTAGTTGTTATGCTCCTCGATACCGGTCGCGACGGCAAAGACGTTCGGGTCGAAAATGATATCTTCGGGGGGAAAACCGATGCCGACTAGCAGCTTGTAGGCGCGCTCGCAGATTTCGACCTTGCGCTGCTTCGTGTCGGCCTGCCCCTTTTCGTCGAACGCCATGACGACGACGGCGGCGCCATAGGCCATGCATTTGCGGGCCTGTTCGAGGAACGCGGCTTCACCCTCTTTCATGCTGATCGAATTGACGATCGGCTTGCCGCTGACGCACTTCAGCCCCGCCTCGATCACCGACCATTTCGAGCTGTCGATCATGAACGGCACGCGCGCGATGTCGGGTTCGGCAGCGATCAGCTTGACGAATGTTTCCATGGCGACGAGCGAATCGAGCAGACCTTCGTCCATGTTGATGTCGATGATCTGGGCACCGTTCTCGACCTGCTGGCGCGCGACTTCGACAGCCTTGGCGTAGTCGCCCGCCATGATCAGCTTCTTGAACGCCGCAGATCCGGTGACGTTGGTGCGTTCACCGATGTTGACGAAACTGGTGGAGGTGTTGGTCATTATGTCATTCCTTTCCCTCTCCCGCCTTTGCGGG